>CAMLMF010000121.1 GCA_946480995.1 uncultured Bdellovibrio sp.
GAGAACGCTCCATCCATTCGCCATCTTTTTCTTCTTTTGGTTTCCATGGGATCGGATGCAAGATGGGTTTGCCGACTAAAGGAAAACGCGACAAGAATGCGACGTTGATACCACGCTTGTCCGGGCCATCAATCAAGACCTGCGTCACATAGTTCGCGTCTTTCAAATATTCTTTGTTCAGTTGAGTCAGAACAACATCACTTTCAATCTCAATGATCATCAAGTTGTCAGGGCCTTTGCCATCGACACCCAGAATGACTTTGGCTAGATTCGCGAGTTTTTTATTTAGAACTTCCTGATTCCAGTCTGTGCTAAGGCATTCGTTGCGGCGGTAAGAGCTGTCGTTGGACGCCTCGCAAGCCGCACGCAATTTGGGGTCGGCTTGTTTCATTGCCAATGGCAGATATGTTTCATCGTTATGGCCTGGTGTTTTCACAGTGTCGAACAGGTTTTCAACGTTGAACGACATGACGCTTATTTCGTCGTCCGCTTTAGGTGGCAGATCCCACTGTTTTTTGCGGAAAGAAACCGCACAGCCTAAGGAGAAAACTAAAAGAGCGACGAATAAAGATTGGATGAGGACTCGTAATAATTTCATGGCGCCACCATAACAAAGAGTCGCGGCGCTTCTCAAGGGAAAGATTCTTTTGGATTTGGTTCAGACATACCTAGTCTAAGATTTTGCATGTTGCCCAATGCATCGCACTATGGCATAAACGGTGAACTTTTCAGGTCCGCGCTTAGGGGAGACTTCATGCTTCGCACTTTTAATACCACACTCGCTTTTCTGTTTGTTTTAGTGATCGCCGCTTCTTTTTCAGCGCAAGCCGCGGTCATGGATGGCGACGATGTGGTCGTGAACTCAACCGGACAATTCAAAGATTTTTCAGTCAGTTTCTTTTCTATCGCTTCAGTGAAAAACATGCGCCCGGGTAAAACGGCGGATGATCGCTCGATCAGCTCTTACGATTATTTTTCGTTCAACTATAAGATGGATTACGATCAACGTCTTTCATTGCGTTTGCCATTCTATTTTAATACCGATGGAAAAAATGAATACGGCGATACAATGTCATCAGAGCTAGCAATGGCTGACATCCACTTGGTGTATTCAAATTATGATTTGGGTTACATCGGCGATGTGGATCTTTCTGGTAAAGTTAAATTATACTTGCCAACCAGCCGTCGTTCCGCAAATTCTCGTCAGATCACGCAGATCCGCCTTGAGGGGTATGCAGACTATTCTATCACTCGTTCTTTGGTTATCGCTTACGTAGCAAAACCTGATTTTTATTGGCAGACACAAACAGTTTCGATCAATGATACCATCGGACAGTACAGCGATGGCACCTACATCCGTGATCCGCGCAGCACGACTCAACAATACGGCCTTGAGCACTATCTTCTTTTGCAATGGATTATCAACGACACGTTCCGTACTTCTTTGAAGACGGGTTTTGACGAAGGTTGGTATCACAGTTCAGCAGCGGAAGCTTTGGATGGTACGCACAGCACGAAATTACGTTTGGGTGCGGATTTATGGATCTTCCCAAAAAGAGGCTTGTCGTTCACCTTGGGTGTGAGTAACGAAACAACGGTTGGTTATGCACGTAACAACGACAACATCCGTTTCGTGGAACCAGAAAACACGCAGTACTCGTTGATGACGAACTGGGCGATGTTCTAATTAAATTTTAAAATGATGAGTTTCTTCCGTCAGTGGGTTGCTAAAGCGCAACTCGCAGGCGCGCAATTCAATACGATCTTCAGCGTAAATTTTCGCAGCTCCATAAGCATGATCGCCGACAATCGGGTGGCCTTCACAGCCCATCTGCGCACGAATCTGATGTGTGCGGCCCGTGTGCAGTTGAATGCGTAATTCACTTTGATCATTTTCTAAATTTTTAACATCTAAAATTTCTAGTACACAGTCTTGCCAGCCAGGCACGGCTTCGCGTGAAACTGTTTTTGGCGCGCGTGGAGAGGGTTCCATATAGTGAGTTAAAATTCCCGGCGTGATATTTTGTCCGTGCACTTGCGCACGATAAATTTTAAAAACTTCACGCGCGATCAAAAGTTTATTGAATGCAGACTGAAAATTTGTGCTCTTTGCATACACAATCAAACCTTGCGTCGGCATATCTAAACGATGTGTGCCGTACAATGGGCAGCCCAGATACTTTTCTAAATAGCTCTGTAAATTTTCACGGATGTTGTCAACGCTGGCATGCACGGGGAGTCCGGCAATTTTATTCACGACGACGAAGTGCTCATTGTGAAAAACGATTCTTTCGCCCCATTTGTCATCATCAGCGATGAAACGTCGCGGTTTGGTGTGGACTCTTAAATAGTCACCCACAGAAACTGAGGAATTTTCTTTTAGTCGCACATGATTCAGATAAATCGCACCTAGGTTGAGCAAGAAGTCACTTTGGTCACGATCAAAATCCAAAGTGCTCAATAAAACATCATAAATGGATCCCGACTGAGGGCTTATTATGTGTCGAACTCCGTATTCAAATCCTCTGGCACTCTGCATACTATTCCTTCTGACACAAAAACTACTCATAGCACGGTGTAGCAAGTGTGTTCAAGCACCAGCATTTACTTCATATTAAAGAACTCAGGAGAACTCAATATTGGAATTTGCTAACGAACCGATATTTCAGTGGATGTCTCAGTTCGCTTATCAGCCGGGTATGGTCTACGCAGGCCTTATCGGAATGATGATTCTTTCCTCTGTGGGTTTTCCTCTGCCTGAAGAAGTCACGTTGATCAGTGTGGGTATTCTAGCTTTTATGGGGGCCCACCCTCAACATTTCCCGCCCCCCTATGAAGGGGCGCCAGTCGTGAGTGTGCACACGGCTTCGATTATTGCTTTTACCGCCGTCGTGATGAGTGATTTTATTATTTATCTGATCGGGCGAGTCTTTGGGCGCAAGCTTCTTTATCATCCGCGTGTGCGCAAGTTCTTCCCAGAACATATGATGAAACGTGTAGAAGAGTGGACTCACAAATACGGGGCATATGCTTGCGGTATTTTCCGGTTTACTCCAGGTTTGCGTTTTCCAGGACACTTGGCGTGCGGCATGCTTCATTATCCAGCGTGGAAGTTCTTAGTGATCGACGGTATGGCGGCCTTGATCAGTGTGCCCACGCAAATTTATTTATTAGCTCATTACGGCGAACCGATTCTGATGAAACTGCGCCAATTTAAATTGGTGGTCTTTGCCATCATCGGCGTTCTGTTGATTTACTTCTTGGTCAAAAAACTCAGAGACCGTTGGAAGACTTCCCGCACAGCCTAAAAATGAAAAACTCCGCCAAGCTTCTTTACGCCTGACGGAGTCCATTTTTTTTAAATAACTTCAGTAGAGGACAGAGGCCCTCCGCTCTGCATGGCATCGCTGTTTTAAGCAGACTTCTTCCCGAAAACCGTTTCAGGGGTTAGTTCACAGCACAGATGCAAGGCCACGGGTTTGGCGTGAAACTTTGGTTCCGTATCACTCCAGAAAATTTTCTCGTAGCCACTTTGCAAAGCAAAGATCTCTTCGCGAATTTTAAATAGCAACCCTGCAGGGGAGCCTAACAGCCAATCCATTTGCACTAAATAGAAAGCCTCTTCCAATTCAATCGGATTTAAAGAGGTCATAAATGTTTTTGGCAAATTGTCCACCAAGTGGCAGGCATTGTGCGAGTACTTGTGGAAGGCTTTTTCCATTGGATCAACAAACAATTTTTCAACTTTTGGATCTGGTGTTTTTGGGCCAGAGAAAGGTTGTGCAAGCTTTTTGAAATTCCAATACAAAAGCGCATCATTCACGACGTATTCAGCGCGCGGCAAATAGTCTGTGATCGCATCCACTTTCACACCTTCATGCGAAGGATCTTCGGTGTGAGCATTGTGGTCCACCGCTACCAGGCTGCGCAGGTGATAAAGGAACGAATACAGCGTGTGCATTTTTTCAACGAACGGTTTTGAAAAATTCACGCCGAAATTGTAAAGCAATGGAGCGCCAATTTTATTTTCGAAATCTTGAAAAGCATCTAAAAGCGGCCATAACGCCGTCAAGTCAACACCCCAAGGCTTCATAGCTTGTTCAAACGTGTCGTTGAAAAGACTTTCAAACTCTGTACACCATTGTGGATTGACCATTTTTAGTTGCGATTGCAACGCGCGAACACGTGTTTGTGAACGCTCATAAAGTTCGATATGTGGATCTAAAGTTTTAAAAGCTTCGCAAGCAAAAGAGTAATCCATGTTTGGCGTCGCCACGGGACTTTTGATGTATTGGTTCAATTTGACCAATGACAAACCAGCCAAGGCATCAGCCATATATTTGAACGGGGCAGAGGGTTTGAATTTAGAATAGCTCTCTTCTTGATTCCAAAATTGCACCTTCAAAGGCTTCCACGTGCTGCCTTTTTCCATTGTGACATCAAATCCTAAACGCAAGCTCTTATGCTTCATAGAGACTCCTTCAACGAAACTTTATCGGATTAAGTTGGTCCTTGTTTGAGTCCGGGAATTCACGTTATAACCTAGACCTATGGTTGGATTTGGCGCTTGGATCGATGCACATGGACACTTGGCGGACCCGCGTTGGCAGGGGCAGCATGACGACGTCATTCTGCAGGCCCGCAGCAAGGGTATTAAGTTCTTTATGCAAGGGGGCGTGGATCCCGCGGACTGGCAACGGCAGCGCGAGCTTTCCGCGCGTTTTCCTGGGCATATTGGCCTGTGTTTTGGTTTGCACCCCTATTGGGTGGCCGCCAATGACGCTGATGCCTGTGAAGCGGCTTTAGATCTTTTAGCCGCGCAACTGGGCGACGCTCAAGCCATCGGCGAGATGGGTTTGGATTTTCGGCCCCATATCATGAAAGACTCGGCCGATTTGCAGTTCACAATTTTCGAACAGCAGATTGAGCTAGCGCACATGGCACAAAAACCAATGGTCTTGCACATTGTTCAAGCACACGAAGAATCACTGCGTGTTTTTGACCTTTGGGGTGTTCCCAAAGCCAAGGGCCTGGTTCATTCCTTTAACGGCAGTGCCAAGAAGGCCGAGGACTTTTTAAACCGAGGTTTATATTTATCTGTCGGAGGGCCTGTGTGCCGCCCAGACAATCAAAAGTTGCATCAAGCCGTGAAAGAAATTCCTTTAGAGTTCCTCTTGCTGGAAAGTGATACTCCCGATCAGGCACCACCGGCCTTTAAAGGCCAATTAAATCCTCCGGAAAGCATTTGGGAAGTGGCTAAAACCATGGCTGAAATAAAATCACTTGATCCTCTAGAAATATTAGATATCACTACGGAAAACTTTAAGCGTTTATTCTCGTCGGCAAGTTCGGCGCTTTAAAACGGAGTACTCATGGAAATCACCCCTCAAGACACAAATCTTCCTCAGCCCCCAGAGACTGAATACGTTTTGCACCGTCGTTTTGATCGCATGGGCCGCCTTGTGGGCGATCCGGTGATGAAAAAACTTTTTAATTCTCACGTGATGGTGATTGGTTTGGGCGGCGTGGGCTCATGGGCTGCGGAATCTTTAGCACGTTCGGGTGTGGGTAAAATCACTGTGGTTGATTTTGACGAAGTCTGTATCACAAATGCCAACCGTCAATTGCATGCCTTGCAAGGTCTTGTCGGTAAAAAGAAAGCCGAAGTGATGGGCGAGCGTTTGCGCAAAATCAATCCGCAAGCCACCATTCAGGTGATTCCAGAATTTTACAACGAAGAAAGCTCAGAGATGATGTTGGCACATCAGCCTGATTTCATCGTCGATGCGATTGATAACATGACGGCAAAATGTCATTTGTTGGCGACGTGCCGCGCGCGCGGAATCAAAGTGATCACCTCTGGGGGATCGGCTGCGAAAATGGATCCAACGCGCATCAAGTTGACTGACTTAGGTAAAACTCACGGAGATCCAATGGCATCTTCCGTGCGCAAAATCCTGCGCCAAAAACACGGCTTCACAGATAATAAAAACTTTGGCATCCCGTGTGTGTTTTCAGATGAAAAACCGCGTTTACCAGAAGAACTTAAATACGATAATGGCAATGGTTTTAAATGCGTTTGCCCGCAAAAAAGTGCGTTGCACGGTTGTGACAACCGCAATGTAATTCATGGCACAGCCAGCTTCGTGACGGGCACCTTTGGTCTGCATATGGCGGCTTACATCGTAAACCATATTTACGCCTCAGTGAATCCGACCCCAGAGGCCACAGTTCAGGAGCAAATGTGATCGTTTTTGCGTGGTTTACTTTATTGGGTCTAATTATCCTGTTCAGCTTCGGGTTTGTTACTCTGACTTTTTGGCATTGGTACAAAGAGGCGCAAAAGAAAAAACAAGCTGCTAAAATCGCCCAAAGTGCCTCTGAAATCAGTCCTTCCTAGGTAATTTTTTTAGGTTTCCGCAAAAGCACAATACAGTTTGTCCCTTCTGTAATAGGAAGGGGCTAGGGTACTGGTTTTCTTTCTTTCGCGGGGGCTCGTATGAAGTGGAATCCGTTCGTTTTAGCAGTCGTTTTCTCTCTCCAAACAATCAGTTTCGCTACGGGCGCTCAGGCCCAACAAGCAGACGCTCTTAACTCGGGCTTGTTACCGGTTGAAAAAGTCCTTCCTGCAGAAGGCACAGTCGATAAGCTTTTTCCCGCAAAATACCGCGTTTTATCTACGACCCTTTTAAATGCGCCCCTTTTGGATGTGAAACCTCCTGTCGCAACAATTCCTTCAACAACACCGGCGGCCACGCCTGCGACTCCGGCTGCGCCCACAACGCCTGCAACTCCGACCGTGGAGCCTAAATCCAACTTCCAATGCAATCTTTTTGAAAATTCTGAATTGATTGAACTGTCCAGCGCAGTCACGGCTTTAAATCAAGCTGTCGGCACCCCAAGCTGCAGCGGCAGTTCCGCGGTGACAGCGCAATCTGTGATCGACAGTAATAAAAAAATCATGGATGCGGTCAATGCTTTGCAGGGATTTATAAACAGCCCTGAAACTATCACAGCGGATTCTGCCGTTCTTATTTCTAACAACGTCGATGTGGCGATTCGTACTGCGAACTCTTTGGTGAACACCTTGGCCAATACAGACTTGATGAGC
>CAMLMF010000122.1 GCA_946480995.1 uncultured Bdellovibrio sp.
GGATAAGATCGATCATCTTAGAACCAAATTTAGAATATTCCGCAGCGACTTTCACGACGAAACGTAAATTCGCTTTCACCAGGGCTTGGGCTGCTTCAGGATCTTTCGATTCAAAATATTTTTGCGCAAGCTTGGTTTCTTCTTCTTTGCTTAGGACTTTGTAACGACGGATTTCATTCAGATACATCACCAGGGGATCTGAAGACGTCAGGGCTTTAGAGTTATCTAATGCTAAAGCTTTAGAGTCATCAGTACCTTCTGGAACCTCGAACTCTTCAGTATCTGTCGGGGAGTGAATCGCGTAGGCTTTATCGGCCTCGGCCCCCTGTGTAGGGCCTGTGGGGTCCTGGGTATGATCATCAACGATTTCGGCAACAACACTTTTCGGCACTACTTTCGCTTTTGCAGACGCAGCTTTACCGGCAGGAGCTTTCTTAGAGGCTCCCTTTGCAGCAGGCGCTTTCTTGGTTGCGGAAGTTTTTGCTTTGGTTTTTGCCATATCGAAGTTTTAGCCTAGGTACTTTGCCAGTTTCTTTTGCAGAGTTTCTTGGACTTTACCTTTGAAAGGCGTCAGCATCAATGGCAGATCCACCGTGACAGAGACTTTGCTGCCAGACCCCGCGTTAGAAACAGCCATGTCCGCTTTAAATTGGCTGCCCTTCATGGCCGCGCACTTAGCACCATCGTCAAAAGTGCATTGCAGCTTTGGATCAAAGCGTCGAATGTCCTGATCGTTTGCTAGGAACTCTTTAATTTTTTTGTAAGCTTCTTCCGCATTGTGCGAGCTTTGATGGTCAATCGTAAATTTAGGCATTGCGCGATATCCCTTCGGCGAAGTTGCAAGATCACTAGAGTATATATCCCTGCTTCGGGAAGAGCCAGAAAAGACCGCGCGCATAAGACTTGATTCTAGCATCCATAGAAATATGCGTTTTGACTGTGCAGCGACGTTATGTCACTCTGTGACTAAGAAAAGGTATGGGTTATGAAGTTTGTAAAAGATCTTAAAAGAACACACTATTGCGGAAGTCTAGGTCAGTCTCAAGTCGGACAAAAAGTTGTCTTAATGGGTTGGGTTGATGTCCGCCGAGATCATGGCAGTCTTGTTTTTATCGATCTTCGTGACCGTGAAGGAATCATTCAAGTTGTTTTGGATCCGAATAAGTCGGAAACCGCAGCGGCAAAAAATTTACGTGGTGAATTTGTTTTAGCCATCGAAGGAATTGTCCGTGCACGTCCTGATGGTATGAAAAACGCAAAGATCGCGACGGGTGCGATTGAAATCGAAGCTACTCGTTGTGAAATCTTGAATGAATCTGCCGTTCCGCCTTTCCAAGTAAACGATGACAACGTCAATGAAACTTTGCGTCTGAAATATCGCTACCTAGATTTACGTTCGCCACGTTTAACAAACCATTTGATGGTTCGTCATAAAGTGGCGCAACTGGTGCGTGGTTTCTTGTCGGAAAATGGTTTCATCGAAGTTGAAACTCCGATTTTATTTAAATCAACTCCTGAGGGAGCCCGTGACTATCTTGTTCCGTCACGTGTGAACCCAGGGACTTTCTATGCGTTGCCACAATCACCACAGATCTTGAAACAGCTTCTGATGGTTTCTGGTTACGACAGATATTTCCAAATCGCACGTTGCTTCCGTGATGAAGACTTGCGCGCTGACCGTCAACCAGAGTTTTCGCAAATCGATATGGAAATGTCCTTCATCGATCAAGAAGACATCATGGAAATGAATGAAAAACTGTTGCGCATGATTTGGAAAGAAATCAAAGGCGTTGAAGTAGGCGAAATTCCACGCATGTCTTTCCAAGAGGCGATGGATCGTTACGGCAATGACAAACCAGACACACGCTTTGGTATGGAAATCAAAGATTTGAAATCCATCGTGACAGGTTCAGGCTTTAAAGTTTTCGATGATGTGTTGTCGCGCGAAGGAATCGTGCGCGGTATTGCTGTACCAAAAGGTGGCGGCTATTCACGCGGCCAATTCGACAAGCTGACTGATATGGCAAAACGCGCAGGCGCGAAAGGCCTTGTGTGGATCAAATCAGAAGCTGACGGTTCTTTAACGTCACCAGTTTCTAAATTCTTTAGCCCTGAAAAATTGGCAGAGATGTTCAAAGCGGTGGGCGCGCAAAATGGCGACTGTGCTTTGATCGTTGCCGATGATTTTGAAATAGCTTGTGCATCGCTGTCGACTTTGCGTAATCACTTAGGTAAAGAATTAAACTTGATCGATACAACGAAAGATAATTTCTTGTGGGTGATCGACTTCCCAGCTTTTGAATACTCTCCGGATGAAAAACGTTGGGTTTCAAGACATCATCCGTTCACGTCGCCGAAAGATGAGTTCATGCAAGATCTTATCGATGGCAACGAAGCTTCTTACGGCAAAATGTTGGCGAAAGCTTACGACTTGGTTTGTAACGGCTATGAGATGGGTGGCGGAAGTATCCGTATCTATCGCACGGAATTGCAACAGGCGATGTTCCGTTTGTTAGGTATGAACAAAGAACAACAAGAAGCGAAATTCGGCTTCTTGTTAGACGCTTTAAAATTCGGAGCACCTCCACACGGCGGTATCGCATGGGGTATGGACCGTTTGGTCATGCTTCTTTGTGGCACTGATGCGATCCGTGAGGTGATTGCGTTCCCTAAGACGGCGAAAGCTTCAGACTTGATGGCAGACTGCCCAAGCGAAGTGAATCGCGATCAGTTGGCGGAAGTCGGCGTGCGCCTAAGCCCACTGGCTGAAAAGAACTTAGAGGACATGAAGAAAAGCTAAAGCGCTGGCTCTACAAAGATAGAGCCTTGCTGTGTATGAATTTTTATATGACCCACTTCTGCAGGATTGATCTCGGAAGTGGGTTTTTCATTTTCCCCCAACGAGTTTTCAATCTTGCCGGACTCTGATTGCAGCTCCCATTCATATAAAAGGTGCTTGGCAACTTGCAATCGCACGTCCCCCTGCTGGGTTGTGACCACCAGATTGCCTTTGAAAGACTCTGGGACATAGACGTCGGCAATAAGGCTTGAATCAGACTCTTGCGTGGTCTCTTGACCATTGACATTGATCTGCACCCAGCTGCTGGCCATAGGTTCTTTAAAGGACAAATGCAAATTGTCAGATTCAGCGGCTTGCGTGATAAAGCGCCCCGATTCATAGCGTGGCACTTTGCCGTGCAATGAAACTTTCAAGGTGCTGCCTGAATACACTTTAATGTTCACATCCACGCTGCGCGAAGAAATATTTAAGTTCTCAATTCCTTGCAGAAAGAACTCTTCATTTTCTTCGTAAGCTTGTCCTTGCATGATTTTTTCTGTAACAGAATTGAAGGCTTTAAAAACCGAATCGGGATTGTTAAAGACATAGCCCATCAACAGAATCAAAGATCCTAAAAGAATTAAAAAGACAGCGGCAAGGCTTAATAAGAGCTTTTTCAACATGACCGGTAATCTATCACCTTGAAAAGAAAAACGAAACGTAATTGAATAGAGTCATAGGAGCCCCCGATGCAGCGTATTCTTCCGGAAACTGATCTAGAAAAAAAATTAATGAGCTTGGGTGCTGTCTTTGTTGAAGAAAATCAAGTTCTTGATGAGCTGTTTCAAGTCGTCGGGTCTGATCTTATTGACGGTCAAGAATTGCCAGTGGAGCTGCGCGAACAGATTCTTGACGAAGTGGGGGAGTACTTTTTTCGTCTAGACATGAATTACAGTCCCGAAATCAAGCCAGACTGCATCGGTATCTTAGAGGAGTTCTGGGAAGTCGTTGATAAAGAGTCGGCTCTAAAAAATCTCGAGCATATTCGCACCCAAGGCCATCGCACGAAATTCAACGTACTTAGAAGCACGTTGCCATCAGAGGGAACGATTGACTATCAAGCGATGGACAAGTTTAAACAAATTTTCTCTTTCGATTTCGTCAATGCTCAAGATTTACAGATGAGCGACGAAGACTATCGCAAGCTTGCGACATGGTTGCAAAACACTCATAAATACCTGAAAGAGCCAGGCATCCTTGCTTGGGACATGGCTCGTTATATTCACTTAATTCGCCTTAGCTTTATTTCCGGTTATCTGACTGACAATGAAGCGTGGGCCGAGATTTTAAAAATCGCTCCATTGATCGAAGACCGCTTCGACTCATGGATGGATTTTTCACAAAGCTTTCTAATCGGTCGCACTTTCTGGTCGGGCAACGCCGATCCTCAAGTCAAAGCCATCTGTGAAAAACTTCTCGGCCATCCTGCCAGCCCCTGGCAGTTCTTCGCCTGGACGTAATGCCAGTTTACGAAGAATTGTCTCAAGTTTAAACGTTCCAATCCGATACGTGTAATAGAAGGCTATGGATGGCTTTCTTAATGAACACACGGAGGTGTGGAATGGACAAGATCAGCGGAATTATTCCTGCAAGTGCACGCACGAAGGTGGCCGATATTTCGGTTTCTCAACCGGCGCGTCCCGGAGCTCCTTTATTGGGTCGTCCGATGGGCAAGAACTCGCTAGGGGATAGAATTACTCTGAGCAAAGAACTTGAAGAGCTTCGTCAAACAGGTCAGTTTCCTGAACCGGAAATGACACCCGTTTATAAGCAACCTGCGGAAGCTAAGAAGTTGAAAGTCATTCAAGATTTAAATGAGAAATTCTTCACCGATCCAAAAGATTTGGCGCGCGAAGAAAATATTCCTAAGTCTGAAGAAACCTTAAAGAAAACCGAGAGCAATGAAGGTCTTTTCTTCGTTGAAAAAGAACTGAAGCCGCAAGAGCCTGTCTCCCCGAGAGCTTGACAATAGTCCGTTAGGCCTCAATGTATAGCGCAGGAGGCCTTATGGAGGTCATTCGTTCTACGTGGTTGACTCGCAGGCCTCACAGTCGCGCCGGAATTGTGGCAGCATGGACTGTGTTCTTGATGTTGGTTGGCAGCGTCTTTTACTGGCGCGATTTCTTTCAGGCTTCTTTGTGGATGCCAGCATCTTACGAATCCGTATTCACCAAGGGTGAGTACTGGCGTTTATGGACAACCCTTTTTGCACACGCAGATATGGGTCATCTTCTATCTAATTCCTTTTTACTTTTCATCATGGGTTACTTTTTGTCGGGCTATTACGGCCTCGTTGTATTTCCCTTAGCAGCCATTTTCTGTGGCGGGATTACCAACGCCATTGTCTTGCAGTCGTATCGCCCGGAAGTGAACTTGATTGGCGTTTCTGGCGTCGTTTATTGGATGGGGGCTGCGTGGTTGTTGTTGTATCTTTTTATAGATAAGCAACGCAATTACACGCAACGAACCTTAAGATCCGTGGGTGTGGCCTTAGGTGTATTTATGCCTTCAACCGCGTTTGATCCACAAGTGAGTTATCGCGCCCATTTTGTTGGCTTTGTTGTCGGTCTTATTTTTGCGGCCATTTACTATCGTATGAAACGCAATCAATTTAATGCCGCGATTGTGACCGAGGTCATTCCAGAGGAGCCGGATCTGCCAATCCCAACACCAGAACAATCAGAAGTGCGCGGGCTCAATTAAAAATCCATGTTCTTCCAGCGAACAAATTCGATAGGCCCCTTTAAACGAGCGTTGCCCGTGGGAGTTTTTTCCGGCAACAATTACATAATCCAACGACAGCTGAATCAGACGACGAATAGCGGTAAGACTCCATTGAGGCGCGCCCATTTGAATCAGCATTTCCAGACGAATTAAGGCTTGTCCTGCATCTTGGGCATGTAAAGTGCCGAAACTGCCAGCGTGTCCCGTCGCTAAAGACATCAAAAAGTCTTTCGCCTCAGCACCGCGGATTTCCCCCATCACCAAGCGATCGGGGCGCAAACGCAATGATCGTTTTACCAACTGACCTTGATCGACGCCGGGTAAAATGCCTTGTGGATCTTCGCGCGTTAGCAGCTTTGTGCTAGCGCTGTTCGGTAAAACTATTTCTGACGTGTCTTCTATTACGACCACGCGTTCATTTTCTGGCAGTAGATTTAAAAAAGAGTTTAAGACAGAAGTTTTGCCAACGCCTGTCGCGCCGATAACAAGAAAGTTTTTACGTTCTTCGATTAATTTTCCAAAGAACAGCAAGTCAGACTCAGAACACCAATTGTTTTGTTGCAGTTTTTGAAAGGTCCAAGGATTTTTCGGATGCCGACGTAAAGAAAAATGGGGGAAGCCGTGAGTCAGTTCTGCGCCGACTAAGCTAAAACGAAATTCCCGAAAGCTGCCATCAGCCGTGGGATGTTCCGTGGTGATGTAAGCTTCAGCTTCATGGCACATGCGATCTAAACAGTTACGAAAGCTCAACTCAGAAAAGAAGCCATCTGTGTGGCGTTGCAACCGACCATTGAGTTCAAACCAAATCGAGTCCGGTGTATTTACTAAGATTTCAGTGATGTGTTCATTTTCCAACAACTCACATAAAGGACCCCACGATGATAATTCATTTTGTACTCGTACTTTTAAAGACGTCTCGAGGTCTTTAAGATTCTGACTTACGATGCTTGCAACTTTCTGCGAGCGTAAATTGTTTTCTTCCTCAGGGGACAAAAGAAATTCGTTTAATGGCATTTGTTGAATGTCGCGTTGAATTTTTTCGTAAATTTGTCGTGCTTCCAACATTAGATTTTCTCCTTACCGCTGAGGTGACCAAGACCTTCGCCGCTGTCGCCTTCTTGCAGAATCATGGGACGAACAAAGATGACAAGTTCCGAACGATGTTCGCGGAAATCCTTGCTTGAAAACAAGGCACCTAAAACGGGTAAGCGTGACAAGAATGGCAACCCCGAAGAACTTTCGCCGTCTTCACTTTTTAAAAGCCCGGACAGTGCAATCGTTTGCGGGCGTGTTAAATCAAAATGACTGGAAACTCGGTTTGTTAACAAGCCAGGTATATTATCGACAGCCATGCCGGGATCTAGTGTCGTGATTTCGGTATCGATCGAAAGGCTCATGCGACCTGCGGCATCTGCTTTCGGTTTTACTTTAAGTAAAATTCCATAACGCTTCCACACCAGATCTTGGGTTCTGTAGCCGACAATTTTAATTGGGAACTCTCCTCCAGCGAGAAATTCCGCTTCTTTGCCGCTG
>CAMLMF010000123.1 GCA_946480995.1 uncultured Bdellovibrio sp.
ATCAAAATTCCCAAGGTCTATTTAGACCACACCACGGAACGCGTTTTAATTATGGAAGCCCTGCCCGGCATTCCCCTCAGTCAAGAGGGCGCTTTACTGCAGGAAAATATCGAACCGAACGAGGTCATTCGCAAAGGGCTGCGTGCTTATTTGAAAATGGTTTTCGAAGATGGATTGTTTCATGGTGACTTGCATGCGGGAAATTTTTTCGTCTTACCTAATAATCAGATCGGTTTGATCGATTTTGGTGTGGTGGGACGTTTAAATACGCGCACACAAGCGGCCATTGCCAATATGCTTTTGGCTCTTTCTAAAGAAGACTATGAACGCATGGCTTATGAATATGTCGATCTTGCGCCGTTCACAGACCGTGTGAATATTGATCTATTTGCTAAAGATTTGCGTGAACTGATAGCGCCTTACTTTGGTTTGACTCTTAAAAATGTCAACTTGGGCAAAATTCTGATGAAGTCTTCGGGAATTGCTGCTCGTCACCACCTGCAAGTTCCGACAGATTTGATGCTCTTTTTTAAATCGATTGTGTCGATTGAAGGCATGGGCCGCAAAATTAATAAAAACTTTGATTTCCTTCATTACTCTTTAGAATTTGCTGGAGAACTGGCAAAAACCCAGTACGGCCCACAACGTGTGATGAATGATATGACCCAGATGGCGCGGGAATCAAAAATGTTCTTAAACGCTTTGCCGCGCCAGTTGAATTTCTTTTTACGTAAGATCAACAGCCCGAGCCATGCCTTCCGCATTAAAATTGCGGAAATGCGGGAATTGAAATTGGCTGTCATCAGTTCGTTCAATTTACTTTTTCTAGGCGTGATTATGGCGTCTTTGATTATGAGCGCTTCGTATATTTTCGTACACGATACCGCGAATCATATCGCGGGCATTCCAACTATCAGCTTTATTGGATACTTATTAGCTGGTTTGTTGGGCTTGATCGCATTTTTTAACTACATTCGTAAACCTTAATGTGGAGCCCGCATGCAACAACTGTATTATGAGCTGAGCGTTCTTTCAAAAGCGATTAATTTTAAAAATCTTTCTGCGGCCGCTTTGCATGTTGGCTTAAGCCAGCCACAATTATCGCGCATTATTGCAAAAATCGAAGACGAACTGAAAATTGTCCTGTTAGATCGTTCAGCAAAAAGAAAGTCTGGTTGGACCGCAGTAGCTTTTCAATTATCAGAAATTTTCGAAAAATCCATTCGCCGCTTAGAGAGCGAAATGCAAGGAATCAGCAACAATCAATTAGTTGCAGAGTTGCATATCGGAACCCTGGAAGGCCTTTCTGATTTTGCTTTGAACACGTCACGTCTTTGTTTTGAAGAAGTGGGCGTAAAGAAAATCACCTTAGATATTTTTGACCTCAATGAGCTTGAAGCGAACTTTATGTCAGGCAATTTAGACATCATCTTCACTTCTAAGAGTCCAGGTCGTCAGAAGTTCAAATATTTAACAGAACTTGGCTTTCAGCGCTTGGAAAAAATTGAGTCCTCGAAAAAGTTTGGTGTTTTAAGTTCTTTTGAATACGGTCGTGCCAACAAAAAAGAGCTTGAGTCCTTTCCGCATGTGTTTGTCTCAAACTCCTTGGCGATTCGTCGTTCTTGGTTTGATAAACATGGCGGAACCGGCCATATGCCGACAGAAGCAAAAAAGGGCCGTGCCAAAGACGCCGAACCTGTCATGATGATTGGCTCTGAGCTTTTAAGCCCCGTGCTGTGGGAAAATATCACAGCGGCGATTGAAGACTAACGACGATGAGGCGCTGCTTTTGCGGCAGCGCTTTGATTTAACTGATCAGCAACTTCCGCCGATTCGTTAATGACCCTTTGGCTGATGGCCATATTTCTGCCGAAATAACCAAAACCTCTGATGACTTGTGTATTCCAAATATCGGGCGATAAGTTCGCCAAATCGTATTTGGGATTCTTATACACTTCACTGCTCCACAATTGATCTAACTTAAGATGTCGTTGCTTGTTTAAAGCCCAATGAATTGCTGGCTGCGCGACATGACAGCTTACGCAGTCCATATTTTCTGGTGTGTGATTCTTGGGATTTTCAATACGATAAGCGGCTTTGATTTCTTTACGAATAGTTTCTTCGGAATTGGTATCCAGATGTTCTGATTCATTAGTAATCGTACTTAACGTATCAGTACCTGCTGGCTGTGGCATTATCCCACCGCCCGTAAAATAATCTGATGGCACCGCTAAATTAATAAATGCCTGTGACAGACGGTCGATCCGCGGAATGCGGAATAATTCAAGATGACCGTCTTTCATGTCAAAGCCCGCAAAAGCCCACATGTCTCCGGCACCGCGCAGAACCATCATGGTCACGCGGCTTAGGTTTTCTAAGCCTGCAAGTTTTGTGATGATTTTATGAAAGTCCGCCAAAGCTTTGCTGCTGTCCCCTTCTGCCGCCCAGGCTGGATGAGTTTGCAGAGGCAGAAAATCTGTTTTGATCGCGTAAGTCTTCTTCCACTCTTCTAGATCTTTAAGCAGTGTCGCGAATTCCGCATCGTCTAAAACATAAAAGCTGTGTAAAGCGGCGTCGATGGTTTTTACTTGGTTGCGGCGATCTAGTTCCAACGGCTGCCACACTAGGCGAATTTGTTTTTGGCAAGACTGTGGTGTTGGCAGAGGAAAACACGGATCAATACGCACTGCTATCACACGCAAACTTGCTATTGCTTGTTCACGTGTTAATTGCGGCGAAAGAACCGGCATGCGATTGACCATCGCTTCAGTGAGCAAGGTTCCACCACGTGCAGAAGATTTTAAGCTGAGCAAAGAATCTGCGCTGATTTTTTTAGGCAGAGGCATTAAGTAAGAAACGTCATTTAAATCCCATGCCGCAAAAGCAGGGACGCTTGTGCCGAGACCACAAAAAAATAGAAAGCTGCAGATGAATTTCATGCCCCTTAGGTGCCTGCGGAACCCTTAGGTTTCAATAACATTCGCATGACTCTGAGTAGCAATGGGTCTAAATGAAAATGGGATGAAAATGCCGAAAGAAATAAGCCACGGCGGTTTCTACCTCCGTGGCTTATTTAATCGAAAAGATTAGAACAAGTAAGAAACGCGTGCGCGAAGTTGTTTGATATTGATATATGAGTTCTCGCCGTCAAGTGTCGTACCGCTTACAGTCATCTCTTTATAACGGTGATTTGAAACATAGTAACCGATATCAATCCCTAGATTTTGCATCGGTACAAATCCCGCTTGAAGCTGCAAACCAATTCCCACTTGATTGATGGCATCCTGTGCATCCGCTCCGGAAACATGTGACAAGTGTCCACCAACTGCGCCATACAAACCGTTATTAAGTGCATACGCTACGTTTATTTCAGGACGCAAAAAGCGCACTTCGCCACCACCGCCAAGCTGCCCCTTAGTGTCCGAACCTGTTGTTTTAGCGAATGTCACACCCGCGATATAACCAGCTCCACCACGGGGAACACTCGCATAAGATCCGCTGATACCCATGCCCGGCGCATCTTTGTCTGTTTTCACACTATAACTGCCAGTCAAATAAGTGCTGTTTTTAAGCTTTACAACACCCTCGCCACCCATCGAAGCATATTCCAAGCCCACAGAAAAACCCTGCATAACAAATTCATTAAATTTTGATTCATTCATGCGTGGACTTACACGAGAAGTGTTTACTGATTCGCCTTGCGCGAAAGCAGAAAGTGATAAAGTGGATAGAACGGCAACGGACAATAATTGTTTAAGCATTGGGTCTCCCGTAAAATTTTGGTTAACGGGGAGGTATGCTAAAAAAGGGCCAATTTATAACGATTGTGGAAGAATTGAGAAGTGCTTTACTTGGTCTACTAACAAAATCTGCGTCTCTTTGTCGATAAAATAGACGAGGAGGTGTTTGCTCAGGGCAAAAGAAAAGGGCCGTCTTATTCAGACAGCCCTTTATTATTAACCTAAAAGTTTCAAGGCAAGTTGTTGCGATTGATTCGCTTGTCCAAGGACTGAGATCCCTGCTTGTAACAAGATGTTATTTCTTGTCATCTCAGAAGTCTCTGCCGCGACGTCAGTGTCTCTGATTCGCGAGTTGGCTGCTGACAAGTTTTCATCTGCGATCAACAAGTTGTTAGATGTTGATACTAGACGATTTTGTAGCGCACCAAAGTTCGCACGAATTGCATTCACTGAAGTCAATGCTTGGTCAACCACATCCAAACTGAACTGCGCGCCTTCTTTAGAGCCTACAGATTCTGCCGTAAGACCCAAAGCCGCCAGCGATGCATTCGCCGCTCCAGAATTAAAACTAATTCTGTCACGGAATGGATCGTTGTTCACGCCCACTTGGATATCAATCATTCCACCCGTACCGTTAAGTAATTCGTAACCGTTATAAACCGTCGCTTCAGTAATACGCTGAACCTCTGATTTTAACTGTTGATACTCAACGTCCAAAAACTTTCTTTCCGTGTCACCAATTGTGTCAGAGGAAGCCTGTACACCCAATTCTCTTAAGCGAATGAGCATGTTTGAAACTTCATTCAAACTTCCCTCTGCGACCTGCACTAACGAAATACCATCGTTGGCATTTCTGTTGGCTTGTCTTAAACCTCTGATTTGACCCTTGAGGTTTTCACTGATCGCAAGCCCGGCGGCATCGTCTGCAGCTTGATTGATTCTGAATCCAGAAGCCAATCTTGCCATAGATCTATTCGCATTAATCTGTGTCATATACAGATTCTTCTGAGCATTCAACGCGGACACGTTGGTACCGATTCTTAATCCCATTCTATCCTCCCTGCATAAATCCTCTTCCTCCTTGAAAAATGCCATCCATTGGCTAAGGTGCGATCCGTGCACCAGTTAAATTAATATTCGGAACTTGCGATACAAGGTTCCACCTAACTTTTCGGAAAAAACAATAGCTGACTCGAGTCCAGATTTTTCTTTTTTTATTTTATTTTGCAGAGATTTTTTATTTTTGAAATCTTGCGCTTAACGCACAACTTTTTTGACAAGGACAAAGTCCTTCGCACAGAACTGAAAATTCACAAATCAAAAAGTACGAGATACTTTTTGCATACTTATTTTTTAAAACTACGCTCACTACTTCTTATGATAAGTAGTCTGCATATCCCTAAGAAAATTATTCTCAGAGTTCACTCTAACAATTCACTCTACAATTTTCCCTACTCCCCGACTTTGTAAATTGAGTACCGCCCGTGAGGGCGGACTCGTCGCAGGAAACAGATCAAATTGTCAGCTCTAAACAGAGCTTCGGGGTCTAAACACTCGGAACTGCCGACTAAGACAGTTCTCTTGAGGGTGATCTTGATCATTGAAGATAAGATCGGGAACCGGATCATCTAGGTCTTGAGTGACGCCCTGACCTTAATCAGGGCTCTCTATTAACCTTGGAATGATTTGTTCAAGAGTCCAAGTGCTACGTTCGCTTGTTGGTTCGCTTGTGCTAGTACACTAGTACCTGCTTGCAACAAGATATTATTTCTAGTCATTTCTGATGTCTCTTCAGCTACATCCACATCTCTGATACGAGAGTTGGCTGCAGACATGTTCTCAACGGAAACTTGAATGTTCGATACCGTTGATTGCAGACGATTTTGAATCGCACCGAAGTCCGCTCGCATCGCCGAGACACTCACGATAGCTTGGTCAATTGCTGCCAGCGCATTCTGTGCTGAAGCTTTGTCCGCTACTGATGTCAAGTTCACGCCTAAAGCTGCTGAGTTCGCATCCGCTTTAGAAGCATCGAAAGAGATACGGTCGATTTCTGGATTATTTCTAGTACCAACTTGGAAGTCCAAGATGGAGCCCACACCTGCTAGTAACTGAGTTCCGTTGAACTCTGTACCTTCGGAGATACGGTCGATCTCTGATACAAGCTGGTCATACTCCACGTTTAGGAACTGACGCTCTGTCGGTCCAACCGTGTCAGAAGCTGCTTGTACAGACAATTCTCTGAGACGAATTAAGATCGAAGAGATCTCATTCATCGAACCCTCGGCCACTTGCACCAGGGAGATACCGTCTTGAGCATTTCTTGATGCTTGTTTTAAACCGCGAACTTGAGCTTTTAAGTTCTCAGAGATCGCTAGACCAGCGGCATCGTCACCGGCGCGGTTGATTCGGAACCCTGACGCGAGCTTTTCCATGCTCTTATCAAGACCGATCTTCGTTCCCCAGAGCACTCTCTGAGCATTTAACGAAGCAGTATTCGTGTTAATTCGTAAACCCATAATTCCTCCTCCTTGAAGATTTGCTGAGTTTCTATCCTTGAAACTCAGAGCACCGTATTGATGCTGATGGGTGGTTCATTCGCTTACCTTACTGATCGGAGCCTTTAGAAATTCCTAAAGTGATACGTCTCATTTTTTTACAGATCTGGACTAAAGAACTGTAGTTTTGGCGCTATAAACGCATATAAACGTTTTAAGTGCTAAGTCTCGCTAAAACATTTTCGAACTGTCTCGCTCCGAGATTACGCACCACTACGTTTTTCCTGCCTATATATAGATACGAAACAGGAAAAGGTCTGGGTATTTAGGGCTTCTCCCCGTCTTTGAGTTCCGACTACCTAAGCTAATTGACATGACATAAACTCTAGGGATATTTCACTCACGAAATCTGCCCGCTGCAGAGGAGAAATCATGGAAATTCGCGATCCCGTTCACGGTTCGATTTATTATTCAGATCAAGAGGTGGCCGTCTTAGACACCGCTGAATATCAACGCCTGCGCGCGATCAAGCAATTGGGCTATGCAGAGTTCAGCTTCCCTGGAGCAACTCATAATAGATATCTGCACTCAGTCGGCGTGTGCCATCTTGCCGGCGAAACTTTCGATGCGATTTTCAGAGTGTATCCATTTTCTCGTCCATCGGTGAAGACACGCTTTCGTCAGGTGCTGCGTTTAGGCTCTTTGTTACATGATGTCGGTCACGGGCCGTTAAGTCATACGACGGAACAAGTGATGCCGCACTTATCAGAACTAAATATCAAAATATACAAAGAGCAAGAACAGTACGGAGAAGAAGCGCACACGGTGATGAATCACAATCGTCGCGC
>CAMLMF010000124.1 GCA_946480995.1 uncultured Bdellovibrio sp.
GTGGCTTTGGCCCTGGCTGCAAAAAAACTAGTTGAAGTCAGCGAGATCAAAGCATTCCCGATCATCAATTACGTTTCTGCGATCAGCGTGGGTTTGCACAAAGATAATTTCTTATTAGATCTAAATTACGATGAAGACTCTGCGATCGGCACAGATATGAATTTCGTGATGACTGACAAGGGTCAATTCGTTGAAGTGCAAGGCACAGCCGAACACGTTCCGTTCACGCGCGCGCAACTCAACAGCATGATGGACATCGCGGAAAAAGGTTGCAAAGAATTGTTCATGGCCCAAGCGGCGATCATCGGCGAAACTTATAAACTTGCTAGCACGTAAGAGGATTTAAAAATGGAATTGTGGATTGCAACCGGCAACAAAGGCAAACTTTCTGAATACAAACTGCTTCTGCGTGAAGTGGCGGATCTAAAAGTTTTCTCGCAAGGTGATATCCCCTCTTTTACTCCTCGCCCAGAAGACGGCAAAACTTTTGAAGACAATGCTCGGATCAAAGCCAAATCCCTGCGCGCTGTGAAAAACAACGTGTGGGTTTTGGGTGAAGATGCGGGTTTGGTGGTTGAGGGCTTAAATGGCCTCCCAGGAATTCATTCGGCCCGTTATGCGGGACCGAAAGCTTCCGACAGCGAAAACGTGTCGAAACTTTTAAAAATGACTGCCCTTAAACCTATGTCGAATCGCAATGCTAAATTTGTGTGCACAACCGTGGTCTATTCCCCGACCGGCGAAGAATGGGTCTTTCATGGCGAAATGAAGGGCACCCTAGCAACAAAGCCGTCTGGCCTGCATGGTTTCGGTTATGACCCAGTGTTTATACCCGAAGGGCAAACCAAAACCCTGGCGGAAATTGGTGATGGCTTTAAAACCCAACACTCGCACCGCGCCCAAGCCTTAAAGGCGTTTTTAGCTAAACTCCAAGGGCTTTAATAACGCCGTCATTTGGCAAAAATTTTACTCTAAAAAATTGGACATTCCCCGTCCCCCTTGCTACCGTCCTCACAACAAAACGGCTCAATCTTTGTCAAATGCAAGGCGCGAGGAGGAAGGCGTACTGCAAAGTACGTCGACGACGAGCAACGCAGCAGTTGGCAAAGAGTGAGTCGTTCGGACTTTTACTCAGGAGACTACGAGATGAAGGGCCTAAAGATCTTTACCGCTAATGCCAATCCGACCCTGGCAAAGAAGGTAGCCGAAGCCGCAGGTGTAGAGCTTGGTTACTGTGAAGTGAGCAGTTTTGCCGACGGGGAAATCCAAGTTGAAATTCATGAAAGTGTCCGTGGACAGCATGTCTTTGTAATCCAAAGTACGTGCCCACCGGTCAATCAGAATTACATGGAATTATTTGTGATGTTAGATGCTCTTCGCAGAGCCTCTGCTGCCTCCATCACAGCTGTCATCCCCTATTACGGGTATGCTCGCCAAGATCGTAAGGTCGCTCCGCGCGCCCCGATCTCGGCCAAGCTGATGGCCGATTTATTGACGACCGCTGGGGCGACCCGGGTGGTTTCAGTGGATCTGCATGCCGCGCAAATCCAGGGCTTTTTTAATGTCCCTGTGGATCACTTGTTCGCAATTCCGACTTTGGCTCGCGCTTGGCGAGAGGCCTACGGGCAAGGGTCTGAATTTGTTGCAGTGAGTCCAGATGCTGGCGGGGTGGAAAGAACCCGTGCCTTTGCTAAACGCATTGAATCCTCGATGGCGATCATCGATAAACGCCGTTCCGGCCCGAATGAGGCGAAAGCCTTGCATCTTATTGGCGACGTGGCCGGCAAAACAGCCGTCATTGTTGACGATATGATTGATACGGCTGGAACTCTTACACAAGCAGTTGACAGCCTCTTAAAGAATGGGGCAAAAAGGGTGTTCGCCGTTGCCACCCACCCTGTATTTTCAGGACCCGCGATCAGTCGATTGAAAGAAAGCCCTATTGAAAAAGTATGGGTGACCGATTCGATTCCGCTCAGTGATGCGGCGAAAAACTGTGGAAAGATCGAAGTAGTTTCCGTTGCCGATGTGCTCGCTGAAGCTATTAAACGTATCCATGGTAATGATTCAGTAAGTAGCCTCTTCGACTAAGCCTTTGGCCAATGCCTAAGGACCTCAGAAGAAGAGATTTTTAATAACATCCTCTATTGGACTAGAAGGAAGATATATATGAAAAACAGAATTGAACTTTCTGTAGAAGCTCGTGAAGCTGGCAAACACAACAGCCGCTCACTTCGTAACTCTCGCAATGTACCAGCAGTTATCTACGGAGCTGTTGAGCCATTGAACGTTTCAGTTGGCGAAAAAGAAATCGTTAAGTACAACACACGTGCTTACGAAAATGCTCTTTTCACTTTGAAATCTAACGACAAAAAAGCAAACGGTATCGTTGTACTTGTTAAATCAGTAGACGTTCACCCACTTTCTCGTCGTCCACAACACGTTGACTTCTTCGCACTAGATCTTAAAAAACCAGTTCGCGTTAACGTTGAAGTTCGTCTTGAAGGTAAACCAATCGGTCTTTCTGAAGGCGGTTTGTTGAACGTTGTTCTTCGTTCTATCGAGGTTGAAACTCTTCCAACAGACATTCCAGAATTCTTCACTGCAGACGTTTCTAACTTGGGCGTAGGCGATGCTCTTCACGTATCAGACATTAAAGTGACTGGTTCTGCGAAAGTTATCACTGGTGGCGAACAAACTATCGCGGTTGTATCTGCACAAGACGAAGAAGTTGTTGCAACTCCAGCAGCAGCTCCTGCGGCAGCGGCAGCAGCTCCAGCAGCAGCAGCGGGCGCTAAAGCACCTGCAGCAGCAAAAGCTCCAGCAGCGAAAAAATAGTCTTTACCAAAAAGACTGCAAAGTAGTACTTTCGAAAGGCAGCCCACAAGGCTGCCTTTTTTGTTTTTAGGAGTAGCTATGTGGCTCATCGTAGGCTTGGGAAATCCTGGCGGAGAATATAAACTCACTCGTCATAACATCGGCTTTATGGCTGTCGACTACTTCCTTAAAGGCTTAGGCAATCCGCCGATTCAAAACAAATTCAAAGCTGAAGTCGCGCAAGTGAAATGGAAAGACGAACAGTTGTTGTTTTGCAAACCACAGACATTCATGAACCTTTCTGGCGAGTCCGTTCAGCCATTGATGGGTTTTTATAAAATCCCACAGGATCGTTTGATCGTGATCCACGACGATATCGATCAGCCCTTTAACCAAATGAAAATTCATAAAAACCGCGGCCACGGTGGGCACAATGGGATTCGCAGTATTTCAGGGCTTCTGGGTTCTGCCGACTATATCCGCCTTAAATTGGGCGTGGGTCGTCCCGAAAACCCGAATTTCCCAGTCGCCGACTATGTCCTGGGTAAGTTTTCAAAGGAAGAGTTCGATACCATGCCGACATTCCTGAATAAAGGCATCGACGCCATTGAAAGCATTATCCTTGATGGAGTCCAAAAAGCTTCGACAAAATTCAACGGGTAAGCTACATTCACGAGCGATTATTAAAGATCCTATTTCTTAAGGAGTTACCATGGCTTTACAAGTCGGTATCGTTGGACTTCCGAACGTTGGTAAAAGTACACTTTTCAACGCATTAACTTCAGCAAAAGCGGAAGCGGCGAACTACCCGTTCTGTACAATTGATCCCAACGTCGGCGTGGTGACAGTTCCAGATCCTCGCATGGATAAAATTACGACTTTCATCAAGCCACAAAAAGTCATTCCAACAACAATGGAGTTCGTGGACATCGCAGGTATCGTTAAAGGTGCTTCGCAAGGTGAAGGCCTGGGCAATCAGTTCCTTTCTCACATCCGTCAAACAGACGCGATCGTGCATGTGGTTCGTTGTTTTGACGACCCAAATATCGTGCACGTTGCGGGAAGTGTCGATCCACTTCGCGATATCGAAATCATCAATACCGAGCTTTTGTTAGCAGATCTAGATTCAGTTGAAAAACGTCTGCAACGTATTGAAAAACAAGCGAAGAACTCAACCGACAAGAAACTTAAAATGGAAGTTGAAGTTGCTAAGAAAGTTCAAGAGGCTTTGGGTAAAGGTCTTCCAGCTCGTTCTGTGACTTTGGATGATATGGAAGCTCCTCTTTTGCGGGAGTTCCATTTGTTGACCGCTAAACCAGTTCTTTACGCAATGAACGTTTCTGATACGGATTTTGCAGCCGGTGGCAATGACTGGACAAAATCAGTTGTTCAACGTGCAGCGGAAGAAAACAACAAAACGATCATGATCTGCTCTGCGATGGAAGCAGAGATCGCCCTTCTTCCACCGGAAGACCGTGCGGATTTCTTGGCGGCCTTAGGCGCTGAAGAGCCAGGCTTGAATCGTTTGATCCGTGAAGCTTACACATTGCTTGGCTTACAAACTTACTTCACCGCTGGTGAGAAAGAAGTGCGTGCTTGGACGATCCGTGCAAACACAAAAGCTCCGCAAGCAGCAGGCGTAATCCATACGGATTTCGAAAAAGGCTTCATCCGTGCGGAAACTTATCACTGTGAAGATTTGTTCACTTACAAATCAGAGCAAGCGGTTAAGGATGCGGGTAAATACCGTGTTGAGGGCAAAGAGTACGTTGTTAAAGACGGCGACATCTTGTTCTTCCGTTTCAACGTTTAGTTTTTTGTTAGTTTAAAATCTAAAAGGCCTGCTTGAAAAAGCGGGCCTTTTTTATTCGCGGATTTGAATTTTAACCTGCGATTTTACTTAGCAACGCGCTTAAGGTTGAGAGCCTTGGGTCGAAGTTCTTACCCTCTATCAGATCATACAAAGTGCGACGCCCCAATCCAGTTTGCTTAGCCAGCTCTGTTTTGGACAAAGTCCTTAAGTGTGAAACAAGAACATCTTGAAATGTCTGAATATCGTTTTCCAAAAGGCTATCAACTAAGACTTCGGCAACGAGCTTCTTATTCAGAAGTAATGAAGTGCTTGGTTTAAATTCCTGCAAGGACTTCTTGGAGGATTTTTTTGGCTTTTTTGATGTCTTTGTTTTGTCCATTTTTATTTCCTCCTAAAAGGATTACCACCACTGCATTTCCAATCAGAGAAGTATAAATTCTCATACCCGATATCCACTTGAGTTCTATCAAATTATCAAAGCGATTTATAAATCCCCAATGTCCTTCGTTTTGCAGCCGTTCAATACGCGCCGTCACGATCAATTGAGTTTTGATATTCTGTTTCTTAAACCAACTCTGAAACTCTTTCGTTTCAAAAACACGGTAAGTCATCTCAACTTCCTCATTGTGCGCTATTCCGCACAAACTGTCAATCTCGTATTTACAGAAAACGTGTTTGCAAAAACCTTACGTGCCTCAATTAGAAGCTATGGGCCCTAGAGCCCCTAAGAAGTTCAGAATCCGCTGCTCACCGGATACCACTGACAACACCCCTAGACCCCTCTCTAGTTTGAGTCTTATATGGTCCAGGACCCACGGTTTTTGTTTATAATCCCGCCCCGTGATTTCATACTGAAAGAGTCTATTTTCTGGGGGACTGGGTTTCATGATTAAATCGATTTCTGCAGCTGCCATTTTTTTGCTTTCACTAAATTCTTTGGCAGCGACGTCTCCGGAATGCCCGGGCGAAGAAGGATACTATTTTACAAACTACAAACGCCGCAACCCTTCCCAAGGTGGTTTTGTTTCTAACAAAGCTGACGTTCAAGACACAGATGAGATGATTTTTATCGGCCCAGAAGTTTCAATTTGCGGAAGCTCGCGGGTATCAGGACGGGCCCGTATTTTTGGTAATGCAGTCGTAAAGGGTGCGACTGTAAAAGGCAGCGCTGAGATTAACGAAGACGCAGTTATTTCTAACGGTGCTGAGGTATCGGGCAACGCGAAAGTAAGCGGAAAAGCACGCGTTTCTGGATTTGTCGAGATCACTGACGATGCGATAGTTACAGACAATGCGCAGATCTATAATACCGATAGCGAAAAACTTGCGCGCGTTCAAGGTAAGGCTCGCGTGGGCGGCGACGCCAAAGTCACCGATGATGCAGTGGTAGAAGGCTCAGCTCGTGTGAATGGCAATGCAAAACTTTCTGGAGATGTACGCGTGGATGGTAGTGCCTTAATTAAAGGCCACACCAAAAGATCGAGCGGCACGATTTCGAATACGACATTGAACGAGCCCGACTATGAAGCCATCGAAAGAGCACGCAAAGAAAAAGAAGCCTATGATAAAAAATGTCGCGAAGAAGAAGAAGCGCGCAAATTAGCTAAGCAAGCAGCCGAAATCAAAGCTGCTGCTGAAAAAAATGCTGCCATAGCTGCACAAAATGCACGCATCAATGATATGAAAAATGATATCATCGGTATGGGTGTTCAAGGTGGCTTCAATGTGGTTTTCAAAGACAACTGCAATTTCGAAATGACTGACAAAGACAACAAAAGATATATCTATGACCTGACTCGCCAATCAACTTCATGGGACCGTATTGAGCGCAGAAGCGGAGCAAAAATACAAAAATCTGGTAATGACTACGTCTTTGTGATTGAGTCAGACAGCCTGAATAAAGTTATCAGCTATCTGAAATTTTCCACAGAATCCGAACAGTATGCGCGTCGCTTGAAAGCTTCTTTTGATGCACTTTTTGATAACTGCCAATAGGCAACCAGTTTTAGCACACCTATCGGAATCAGCAAATAGGTATGCAGTTACTCAAAGGTACTTAAGCTAATTCCGCTTTTATAAATGCCGACACAAGCGAAAACTGTGGTTGCAGTAATAACTTTGGCAACGCTTTTTTAAAAAGCGTCAAAGCAATACCATCCATACCTAAACTTAACAGCGAAGAGGCCGCTGCAACACCACTAAGACCTGCCTTAAGCAGACTTTTATTTTCTGTCGGAGCCTCGTTAACCAACACATCCACTATAGCTTTTAGAAAATTCAAAACCACATCCGTGGTTTGTAACAATTCAATTTGTGTTTCTTTTTCCGCCGAGCTTAACGACGTGTTGTCACGAATTCTATTTATCTCACCCAGCCAAGCAAGAACTTCTGCCTTCTTTTGTGGCTCTA
>CAMLMF010000125.1 GCA_946480995.1 uncultured Bdellovibrio sp.
TTGCGACACCAACGCTTGGGACAAAGAACCTACTCGCGCGGTTCTTTGGCGCAGACTGAAAGATCCGCTTTGCTTATAGAAAGCAAAAAGGTCCTTTAAAAATTCGACAGGAGTTCCGTAGTCAAAGACTACGGGCCTAACCTGTGCTTCTGGGCGAGGATTCACAGAACTGAGCCCTTGAACTTGCATTCGAATTGCACAGCGCCGACATCTTTTCCAAAATCGTCTTGGATTGTCGAAGTCACTACGCCCAGTCCACGGTCATTAAACGACGGTACGCCCTGAAAAGCTGAGGTTGGATTCCATCCATTTACCAAATCAAACGGATCTTGCTCCGGGTTTTCAGCGCAAGCAACTTGGGAATCTATGCAAAGATTTAGGCCTCCGCCATATTTAGAACAGTATCCACCGGAAACTGCGACACAAGTTACCTGACGAGCGTCGATAACTTTCCCAGCACCATCTAGTTTAACTGCATGCTTGTAGTAAAAGTTAACGTTGGCAGTAAGAACAGCTTTCGGTGCACCAAGTTCAAGTCGCGATTGCGTTTGTCCAGCGGTAAAGCGAACATTTGGAGCCGAGCTTCTTGAAAGAGGCAGACGGGTAACGAAGAAGTCCTGACTCTGCTCCGATGAAACCTTCGATTCAAAATCAGTGACCTTTAGTTTGCAGTTAAAGCGATCCGAGACCAGAGCATGAGACGTATTTGCTAGTAAAAAGGCTACGATAAAAGGACATAGTGTTTTCATAAAATCTCCACAAAGTTATTGAAATTTAAACGTCGACGTCAGCGTTATATGACCAAATGTACTTCGCGAAGACAAGGGGGGCTTGCCCCGAAAGTGATTACATTTGCAATCACAACCAGTCGCAGCATCCCCTCTCAAAGATGCAAAAACCTTTCGCCTCCCATAGGTATTCGTCGATATCCGGGCACAGCTGTAATTTGTGCAGATCCGCTTTCATCGCGTTTAAAATAAAATATTTGGTCAAAATTGGGCGCTTTTCACCCTGAGCGTTGATCTTATGCGATCTGGGGTCTTCTATAAGATATTCTTATGGATTAGATCGAATTAAAAAATTGGGAAATGAAAAAAATCTGATCTAAGTTCCCCGCTAGCTTGTAGGGAGCAGAAGATGAAACTAAAGACGCTATTAAAAATAACAACCTTGATCTTGGCCTCCGTCGCCGGTTCGGTGGCGTCGGCGAACAATGCAATCACAGAAATTCAAACAAGCACCATGCAAGCTCCGGGTGCGAAACGCTTAACGATCATGAGCGGCCTTGAGTACTCCCAAGCCACAGCCGCGGAGGAGCAAGGCACACGCGCTTCCAACACAGACTTTCTTTTGTCTGTTGGCTACAAAACCAGTGACCTGACAACCTTAACAGCAAAAGCCATTGCCTCTAAAGATCACACGGGTCCGCAAGATACGACGGTATCAAATACACAAATCATCCTTGGTATCAAAGGCATCAAGCTTAACGACCGAGTGACCTCTGTTCACTCTGTCATCGGCGTTGTGCCTACAAGTGAAGTTTCAAAAAGAAGAGACCGCTTACAAACAGCTCTGGGTATCTCTAACGGTGTTATCTATGTCGCTCCCGCTTTAACAGCGACATACCGCCTAGCGATCAACAAAAACTTTCATGAATTCAACTTCAATGCCGATGGCAAAGCCAACGTGCAATACACTTTAACAAACACGGTCGGCGTGGACATTCCTGTTTACGGTTCGTTTCACGTAAGTTCTGATCTTTTTTACCGCAACGGTTGGACTTACGGTGGTTCTGAACGCCAAAGCTTCGGTTTCAATGCCGACCTGATCTATGACATCGATAACAACTTCAGTGTGAACTTGGGCACTTCAAATGATGGCAACGCACTTAAGGCCAACGGTGTGGATTCAAACATCGCGGCTTATGATGACAAGACTTCAGTATTTCGTGCGGGCCTCAGTTACGTTTATTAATTTTTATTTTAACGATTTTAAGGTTTAAGAATTTAAAAGTTTTAAGGAATACGAGGGGAAAAATGAATGCACAAAGAGGAACAACAAAAATAGCCGGAGCAATTCTACTGCTCACCTTGAGCGTCTTAGCTGCTTGTACAAAGGAAATTCCTTACGAGCAATTACCGCCAGGACAAAAAGAGCACACGGTCTCTAAATCTTTGATCGATACAAGTGCTGAATACATTTACTCCTCTTCGATGCTAAACGCCAGCCGCAGCTCAACTGATGCGTTGCCGTTTTCTTCAGGTGATAGCAAACGCGTAAAGCTTGAAATTGCTGAAAACAGTCTGCGTGTTTTAGAAACAGAGCGTGATGCTCGTTACGCGTCGAATGCCGCCAACAACAAGCTGGTTTTGGATATTCCCATTGAACATACAGAGTTCACGTGTGCCAAAGACCGATTTGGCGAGTGCACAAACAAGGAAGAAAACGACGAGAAAGTTCCTTGGAACAAACGTTCAGGCATCAAAGTTAAACTTGAAGCCGCAAACACTGGCGAGCTAGATCTTTTACCAATCATGATCAGCCAAACTGTAGGTGAAAACTGTTACGAACCCGTTTCAACTCGTTTAGTAAGTTCTGTGATTGAAAAAGACGCGATCAACTTCCAAGTTGAGAGAACTTTTAAAACACGCGTTGATTGCTTGGGCAATATCGACTCTTTAAGAGACGCTGTCGTTACTGCGAACTTCTTTTACTCTTTCGTAAAAGCGGATTCGATTTTATCAAAGGGCTTTAAACCCATTTCATACCCAGAGGGTTCTGCGGATGAAAGAAACTTTGGTTTCTTCTCTTCCCGCCGTACGGTTTTGGATGTGGACCACAATAAAACTGAAAAAACGACGATTCAGCAAATGAATCACTGGAATCCAGAGCGTTCAGAAATCGTGTACCACTTAAGTGATGAGTTCGCGAAGCCTGAAAACAAAATGGTCAAGGACTTAACTTACACGACTGTGGCAAACCTGAATAAAGGCCTTGCAGAAGCGGGCGTTAAATTCAGAATCAATTTGCAAGAACCGTCTGGTAAAGTCCCTGGCGACATCCGTAACAGCATGATCGTTTTGGTGGAAGACCCTGTTGAAGCCAGCGTGATCGGTTACGGTCCACAAACTGAAGACCCTGTGACAGGTGAAATTATTTCGGCAAGAACAGTGATGTTCTTGGGTACAATCAAAAAGTTCATCAAAGGAACTTACGAAGAAATTCGTCGTGAAAAAGGTGCTTTAACAGCTGCTGAAATGAAAGCGGCGGGTTCTGCGGGTGGAAAAAACTCGGCGGCCCAAAACGTATCCCTTTCTGCAGAACTGCAAGCGCAAACTTTAAAAGTTAAAAGCTCTAGCAAAGCTGCTGCAGCCGTGGCGAAATTGTCAGAAGTTACTAAAGTTGCTCCGTTAAAGTCTGCGGGAGTTAAAGCAGCTTCAGTTAAAAACGCGAGCATTGCGAGCTCTGCGAAACTTCAGCAAATGCACAAGTCACTTAAGAACTACACAGCGAATATCAATCCTGAAGTGGTTGGTACGGACTTGAAGTCGCAGTTGAAGTACATGCATGAAGCGAAAAACTGTGGTTTTGCTCCGAACTTAGAAGCTGCAGGTGGCGGTGTAAGTCCGAAGCTTCTTGCTAAATTTTCATCTGATTTGAAGCCTTGGGATAAATTGTCAGAGTCAGAGAAAAACTCTGTCATTGAAGTCCTTTTGCCAGAGATCTGGGTTCCGACTTTGATCCATGAACTAGGTCATAACCTAGGTTTACGCCATAACTTTGCAGGTTCTGAAGATAAAGCGAACTTCTTAACTAAGGAAGAACTTGCGAAAGAGAACATCGATCATGACGTGCCATTTAGCTCTGTCATGGATTACGGTAATGACCTTAGAACTTTACCAGTTCTTGGTAAGTACGATATCGCCGCTTTGCGCTTTGGTTACTTGCGCCAAGTTGAAATGCAAAAAGAAGATAAATCGGTCACTGTTCAGAAAATTTCAACGACTTTAGCGGACTTGCAAAAAGCGACACCGGGATTGACGTTGAAGGAATACCAATACTGCACAGACGAGCACACGGGTATCAATGCAGGCTGTAAGCGTTTTGACTTAGGTACTTCGTACACTGAAATCGTACAAAATATGATTAAAGAGTACCAAGATGCTTACGCTTTAAGAAACTTCCGTAATGGTCGCGCCCATATGAGTGTCACAGATGACCTTGCATATGCTTCACGTATTAACGGTATCTTTAAAGAACTTCGTATCATGATGGAAGTCCGTGAAAGAATTAAGTACCGCTTCCAACTTGCGGACGATGCTGAAGAATACAAATCAGTCGAGTTCTTAAAAGACTTAGACGATGCGACAAAAATTGGTGGTGCGTTCTTAGCAAATGTATTGATGGTTCCAGATTTGACTTGTGCCGTTGCGAGAAAAGAAAAACCAAATTTGATCATCGGTCTTTTGCCGATTGGCCAATTGGATTCAGAAGCGATCTCGTGCTTTAAGGCAAGCATCAATCCCGCTTTCGTCATCGTCGCGCAAGCAGGTAAGATGTTTAACTCGAAAAAAGATCCTGAAAGCACAAATGCTTACATGGATCAAATCGATGTGCGTGGTTACTGGATTGATAAAGTGATGGCTTCAAGAAACTTATTGCGCCGTCAAACAGGCATCTTTAACTTCGACAGAGACTTTAACGATAACTACGCGAACGTGAGCAGCTTGCGTGAACCGATCACAGACATCGTCAGCAATATTATGTTGGGTGATGTTTCTGGTCCTTTAACTTTCACATTTGCTGACGGTTCGACTCAAGAAATTGAAGTTCCTTACGACTTGGCGACTTCGCAAGTGATCGAAAAACCGATGATTCCACAGTTTGGTAAAATCTTGGGAATCAACGAAGCGGCTCCGACTGAATTGCAAGCGGTTCTTGCAACTCAGTTCACAAGCGGTATGGCTGATAGCACAGGGGCCCACGAAGCGGATCGTCCATTAAGCATGATGTTCAGTGTGCGTCGTTACGATTCTAATCAGCCGTTGAAGGACGGTCTTATGACAGTCACTTACGGAACAACTAAATACGTTGCTGACACTCAGAACGTTTTAGCCCGCGAGGTGATGACAGGATTAGTGACTTCACAAACTCTTGAGAAAGTTCCGGCAGAAAAGCTTGCGGAAATTTTAAAAGAGAAAAAGGCGCAAAAACCTGCTCCCGAAACTGCGACGGCAGAAGAAAAAGCAGTGTGGGAACTGCCAGAAGCGACGATCCAAGCCGGCATTGATGGCGAAGTGAAACCTTCTGACTTCTTTGTTCGCTTGTTACGCATTCTTCCAAACTCGATTAGTGAATCAAAGACAATAAACTAAAGGCGACCTGAAAAGGTCGCCTTTTTTCATTTAACTACTTATTGTGGGAACCCCACTTCGAACACGAAAGCCATTTCTCCGTCCACCTTTACAAACGTAGCTTCATTGCCGTTTGAATAACGGGGAAAAGTCTTTGAAACACACGCAGTAATTTTTTTGCCTGCTAAGGCTTTCTTTAAATTCTTAAGAAGGCGTTCTCTTTCTTCAATCCTGTCGAACCATCCATCGGATCCATCGTAAGCTTGGTCGATAGCTTCGGTAAGATGAGCACTCATGGTCTCTATAACTTTTGTGCTGGAAGTGTTCTTAAAATTATTTGCGTCCTGGCACAGCGGATTTTCACCAAGAAATGGTCTTATTTGCGTACTGAAATTGATGTAATAGTTCTCGCCAATGGGCTCTTCGCTAAGTCTATAGTAAAAGAACTCTAGTTGCGTTAGAGGGTTAGGCTGACTAGTCGCTGCGAAGCTCTGCGCTGAGAACATCAATAACAATGATCCGATAACTGCTTTCATTTTTAATTTCCTTTTTTAGGGTTGTTTTTGTTTCGAGCGGGAAATTAACACTTCTAATGCTTAATTTATAGACATATATGTACATATATAATATACGTAAACGTATATGAAAATACCCCTCTACTTGCTGGAAACGCTCTCTATTCTTTCTGAAGAACAATCTTTAGTAAAAACCGCGCAACGTCTGCAAACGACCCAGCCGACGGTTTCGCGACAGCTCAAGCAGTTGCAGGGATATTTCAAAAGCCCTTTATTTGAAAATCAGGGTCGCAACAAAAAGTTGACCCTCCTAGGTCAGAAAATTTCGGCGCGAATGCAAGAGCGCCTTGAAGGTCTTGAAGTTTCTTTGCAAGAAGCTCTTCTAGAGGACGAAAAACTTGAAAATTTACGCCTGCGCATTGGTGGACGTTTCGAGATTCTGCGTCGCTTAATTGCGCCTCTTGATTTCCCCTGCCAACTAGAGATGATCAGCATGGAAAGTGCAGATATCACGTCGGCTCTGAATAATTTAAGCTTGGACCTCGCAATTTCTCAGCAGGAAGTTCCAACGAATGAATATATTCGCAAGATTTTATTTAAAGATGAATGGTGCTTGATCGTTCCGCGCAAATTCACAAAAGATTCTTTATCCACGTGGAACGAGCTCTGCTCTGCATATCCGTACGCGGCTTATATTTCACAATGGCCTCTTGGTAAAATGCTTGTGAGTGCCGCAAGTATTTCCGAATATCCGCAAGAAGCATTCGTCTTTTCTGATTGGGAAACCATTGAAAAGCGAGTACAGAATGGCCTGAACTGGGCGATTGTGCCAAGCAGCTTTGTGCAAGGAAACAAGAGTTATCAGATTTTGAATTTGAAAACTTCTTTAGAAAAGCCTTTTTACATCTATATGAAGAAGTCACTGCGTAAACATGCTTTATTAGATTTTGTTTTAGAAAAAACTTAGTGGACGCCGTCAAAAGGTTTATTTGTATCTTTGGCGCCGCGCTGTTCGCGTACTGTTTCGCAGAAACTTTTTATCGCCTTATACGATAGATTTGCAGCTTTAATTTGTTCGGCAACCGAGTACTGTACTTTCCTAGTATCCGCTAAGTCCTGGGGACTGCGCGGTGGACTGATCTTTTCGTTCAAGGAATCATACCATTTG
>CAMLMF010000126.1 GCA_946480995.1 uncultured Bdellovibrio sp.
TTCCGTATTCCTAGTCGTCACGGGCGGTGAAGCTCTTTATGCTGACATGGGACACTTTGGTAAGCGACCTATTCGTCTTGCATGGTTTTTCATCGCGTTGCCAGCTTTGACTTTAAATTATTTTGGTCAAGGGGCTTTGCTGTTGAATAACCCTGAAGCCATTTCTAATCCGTTTTATATGTTAGCGCCGAAGTGGGCCGTCTTGCCGATGGTCATTCTTGCAACGTTGGCTGCGGTGATTGCTTCGCAAGCATTGATTTCTGGCGTCTTTTCAATCACTCGCCAGGCGATTCAATTGGGATTTTGTCCACGCATTTCAATCATTCACACTTCCAGTCAAGAAATCGGACAAATCTATGTGCCGGCCGTGAACTGGGGATTATTCATCGGTGTTATTTGGTTGGTGTTAACATTTAGAACTTCCAGCAATCTGGCGGCAGCTTATGGTATTGCAGTGACAGGCACGATGGTTATTACCACGATTCTAGCTTATGAAGTGTCTCGTCAGAAATGGCAGTGGAGTTTGTTAAAAGCTTCCGTCATTTGGGGCATCTTCTTGATTATGGATCTGGCGTTCTTCGGCGCGAATATTCGTAAGATCACGCACGGAGGCTGGGTGCCTTTGGCGATTGGCGCGTTGATTTACTTGTTGATGTCGACTTGGCAAAAAGGTCGTCAGGTGTTGTTCCGTCGTCTTAAAGAACGCTCTATGCCGATTGAAGAATTCTGTCAGAAGATTCTGCGTGAGCCTCCATTGCGTGCTCCAGGAACGGCTATCTATATGACCGGAGACCCGTGGGGTGTTCCTGTACCACTGTTACATAATCTGAAGCACAATAAAGTTTTGCATCAGCGCGTGGCGATCTTAACGATCCAGACTCGTGAAGTTCCCTTTGTAAGTAAAAAAGATCGTATCTCCATCCAAGAAGTCATTCCTAATATGTATCGTATCTTGGCTTACTACGGGTTTATGGAAACACCAAAGATGAAACACATCTTAGAGGCTTGTCGCCAGCAAGATATTAACTTTAACGTTAACGACACCACCTTTGTGCTAGGACGGGAAACTATTATTGCCGACAAAGGCCCGCAGCGTCCTGGAGACCCCGGAATGGCTCATTGGCGCGAACGCTTATTTGCCGTGATGTCTAAGAATGCACAACGTCCGACAGCGTTCTTTAAAATTCCACCGAATCAAGTGATTGAAGTGGGAATTCAAGTCGAAATTTAGTTGCTATTTTTAAGCCGAGAGCAAACGCAAAACTTGCTCTTTGGCGCGCATCCCATCGTCGTATCCTAGTTGAATCAGTTCACCGCAATAAGCAGGCTCAAAGAGCAAGTAGCTCGCCAGCTCGCTGTTGTCTTGCAATGAACCCAAACCTCGCAATAAGTACCGGATCGTCGACGGCAACGACTGCAGTCTTTGTACGGCCAGTTCAGAAATGTCCCGCGACGGAGAAATCCACAAGTAATCAATCGTGCGCACGGATAAATTATGGCGTTCTTTTTCGCTCAGTTTGACAAGATTGCTGTTGATTCGTTCCAGGCGTTCAATGTCCAGTTCTAAACCATCCATCATCAAGGTGTGTAACAGAACACTGACGATACGCCCGACAGAGGGTGGTTTGATGTCGTTGGTGTGTTTGACTGAGAAACAAACATCTTGTTTTTTTCGCACGCCAATCGCAATCAGTTTTTGCGCACCCATCGCCACCGCAGGCCCCAAAGGAGCATGGTTGCGAATGCTGCCGTCACCAAAGTGACGATGCTCAATTCCCACCGAAGGGAATAATAACGGGATCGCCGCCGAGGCCAAGACGTGTTCCGTTTTTATTTCGCTTTCCTGAGATCTGCGCCGCAAGCGATTCCATTGCGGAATATCGTCTTGCCCTTGGATAAAAGTAACCGTGGATGTTTCAAAGTAATCTAAAGCGGAAATGGCCAACGCCCGCAGATGTTTGTTTAAAATATTTTTTTGAATGTTTTCGAAATCACAGTTCTCTGAAATGAGTTTTTTTAAAGGACTGGGATCCAGTAAAGATTTTCGTTCAGACTCTTTAAGTCCTCCCATTGAAAGATCCGTCAGCCAACGCAAACCACCCCAAGCTATTGAGACGGGATCGCTATGGTACACTTTGTCTGAATCAATACCTCCCCAAAGCTCTGTCAGTTTTGTACTTGCCGTGCTGATTTGACAATCGGGAGTGCAAGCGAGCAAAGCGCAATTGATCGCCCCCGCACTAAGGCCGGAATAATATGCAAAGGGGTGCTCGATCCCTGCTTGTTGACAGACATCTGCGATGGCGGCCACGACACCAGCTTGATAAGCACCGCGGGCGCCACCGCCAGAGAGAATTAATGCGGTATTGTTCATGCTGGGCCTCCGCACCCATCCTAAAAGGATCTAGTTGCCAATGCTTGCAAAATTCTAGACTTGTTTAAAAATACAAGAAGAGGATACTAAGGATGAACGACGCACGATAATTCTTAGAAATTATCGGTTCCATTGAAGGAAAAATTCTACGTCGTAAAAGAGAGCCTTCGCGGCTCTCTTTCTATTTCTCCCTTTATACGTTGGTCTGTCGTGCTTTCCCTAGGAGATTTAATTACTCTCCCTGCGTTCGACACGCGCATCCTGCGCTCGCCCGCCTGGGTACGCATCCTGCGGGCGGGAGGTCTCTCTCCGGGAGAGTAATTAAATCTCCTAGGGAAAGGCGAAGATCTTTCTTGAGGGAGAAATAGAAAGAGAGATTGGCTTCGCGTTTTGGGGTATATGGGCTTCGCCGGGGGGAGTCTGGTATTTATTTTGGTGGCTTGGTTGTTGGTTTGGGTGCCGAATTTTTTTTGGGTCTGGTTTCGGTTTGGTAACTTGGATTTTGGTTTAATTTGTAGTGTCGATGATTGCGCTTCGACAGGAATTCGCTGATAGTTTTTTAGTTCGTGTTAATCATCTTTGAAGGAGAATATACGATGATGAAGTTTGTTTTAGGTGCTTTGGTTTTTGTGGCTGTTTCGGCGCAGGCTGCTGAGACTTATAAAATTGATACTGCGGCTAGCTCTGTGGCTTGGAAGGGCTTTAAGAAAATGGGAAGTTCACATGATGGTGGAATTTCTGTTAAAGAAGGCACTGTGACTGTTGATAAAAATAAAGTCACTGGTGGTGAGGTTGTTGTAGATATGAAAACGATCACTAACAACGATCTTAAAGACAGTGCTGATTATCAAAAGAAATTGCTAGGTCACTTGTCGAATGCAGATTTCTTTAATGTTGAAAAATATCCTACGTCGACTTTTAAAATCACTAAAGTTTCTACTGTAAAAAATGAAACGATCGTGAAAGGTGATTTGACGATGATTGGTCAAACCAACCCTGTTGAGTTCCCAATCAAAGTAATGATCGACAAAGGCACAGCAACAGGCGAAGGCACTGTGAAGATTGACCGTACAAAATGGGGCCTTAAATATGGCTCAGGCAATTTCTTTAAAGAACTTGCAGGCGATAAAATCATCAGCGACGAATTTGAACTGACTTTGAAAATCGTTGCTAAAAAATAGTTTTAAATTTTAAAACTTTAACTAAGGGGGAGGACGCAAGTTCTCCCTTTTTAGTTTCATCTCTTCTTCTAAAAATTCAGCTAAATGTGTTTTGCGGCTTTTAATGAGCTTGTCGATACGATTTAGGTACCCGGCCAGATGACCGAACAGTCTTTCGACCTCCACATCGGTTTCAAGACGACCTTCTTCTTCTTTAATTTCTTCCGTTAATCGATCCACGATAAAGAGGGCCGCATTCAGCGAGCTGCCGATGTCGTGTAAGAAATCTCGCTCGTGATAAACCGTTTGATCAGAGTCATCCATAGAATCCTCCTGCTTAGAGTATTCTTTCTAGTCACCTGCTTTTCAACTTGTAGGTCTGCACAGGTGGTGTACTTATTTCACCACGTCTTTTCCAAATGACACGGTCCTGCATAAACTTCCAAGTAAATGCCACTTGTGTAGGCATGAAATGTCCTCAGAACGATTATAAGTGGTTTAAGTTTTAGTTTTTGGTTAGGAATGGTGTTGAAACGGGACCAAAGTCATGGCACCTTGTTTGCTTTGTAGGGTAGGTAGATCCAATTTGGGACTACTGATAATTCGCGCACTGAAATTTAACAGTGGTTAAGCAGGGGCCGAATTTTGAGGAATTTAATTTTTGAAATAACAGTTTTAATAAACGAATTTTTAGTAGTTTAAGAAAACATTTTTAACAACGAATGGGGAAGGAAATACAGTGAAAAAACAATTACTATTGTCACTGGTTTTAGCGGGATCAATGGTTGCTGGCGTTGCGCAAGCAGAAGAGCAACAGGACCAAAGCGCAAATACAAGCTCAGTTAAAGTAACTGACGTTCAGAAAGCTGACGAAAAGCAAGGTGATATTGATAACGAAATCACGAATGCAAAAATGCGTGCTGAGTCTGGTTCAAAATCTCAATGGTCAATGAGCTTGGATTTCGCTTACGCAGGCGGAAACCTTGAAGATCCATTAGGAAAAGTTCGTCCAAATTACTCTGGCGAGCCTTCGACTAACGACATCACATATCTAGATGGTACTATTGAAGGTTCATACCGTATCAATAAAAACAGCCGCCTAGGTTTCGGTACTGGTGTATCAATCCTTACGCCACTTCAAAGCACTGACAAAGAAATCACAACTAGCACTGAAGCTGGCGGTGCTACTGAAGTTGCAACTCCATACATCTCTTACGGCTATTCTGGCCGTGTTGCGGGTGTTCAGGCTTCTGCAAGTTTGTCATACAGCCATTACACTTCAGACTATCAAATGAACGATTTGAAAAAATTCGGCTCAATTGGTGCGGGTATCACTGCATTGTTTGAAATTCCAAACTCTAACTGGCAGCCAGGTATCAGCTTGAGCGGTGCATCTTATATCGCTACTGAAGGCGTTACAGGTACAAAAGACTATGAAATCGGTCTTTACCCATTCGTTGAATACGCATTCAACGACATGTTCTCTTTCAGAACAGTATTCCGTCCTGCGACTTACTACCATTTGATTGGTGAGCAAGACCTTACTTTCGGAAAAAGCATGTATACTCAATCTTTGGGTCTAGGTATCGCGGTTACTCGTGACCTTTACTTGTACCCAAATATGCAATTCGCTCCAGAAAATCTTAAGCCTTCACTTACGAATGTTGGCTTAAACGTTACAGCGAACATTTTCTAATTTAAAGTTCACGCTTTAAATTATCTTGAGCGACGGTCCATCTGACTGGAGCTTAAAATAAAAAAACCCACAGTCTTAAAGCTGTGGGTTTTTTATTTTTTGATTTAGATATTCTTAGTCTTCAGCGCTGCCTGCCGCAGGGGCTGTCGCGGTCGGAGCACTTACGTTACTTGGAGAAGAAGCTCCTGCTGGGATCTTAACTTCATCGGAGATCTCTTTCGTAAATGGGTTCTTATAAGAATTGCCATCTTCACGCATAGCCGAACTGATACGCGCCACTTCGTTACGACGATGGTAATCACGCAGAGCACAGATGCGGGCCTGGTAATTGCGCGCACGATCTTTCCCGCTGATCTCTTTGTTCTTCTGTTCGATGTGTTCGTAAGCCTTGCGCACGTAATTCACTGACAAATAAGTTTCGACAACAGATTTTACTTCTGCGTCTTTCACGTTTTTATTCATCAAAGGTGAAATCAATGTGCTGTCCTGGCATAGGGCCCAGTAAGTGCGCAGATTTGGAAAGGCCAGGGTCTGAGTACACAGTTTGGCCATTTCTCCACCGGCCGTGTCGAATTCGCTCACCGGGCTTGTAACGATTTTGCCTTTTTTACCTAAAGCCCAGTTGCCCAGTTGCTTAAATGGTAAAGCTAATTTTCCCAGTAAATTAGGAGCACCCAAAACATCGCTGTCTTTGAAGGTTAAATCCATCCATAAAGAGTTCAAGTTACCGCGCACCAGGCGCTGAAATGCATTGGAATCTTCATCGGGAATTTCAGCAAGGCCCATTTTCTTAGAGTATTCGTAAACTAACTTTGTTCTTTCGTACTCATTGAGTTCTTTACCCATCGACATCAGTTTTAGTTCAAAGATGTTGCGGATAAAGCCTTCGCTGACCACGTCCTCTAAAGAATCAATATTCTTTTTATAGATGTTCATCGCTTGGTCTAAGTCTGTTTTCACTTTTGAAAACTCTGTCTGCGACATATTCATCATCGTATTTAAGCTGTTGTAACCCGTTGCTAACATCAAGTCGTCGAAGTACTGATTGAACTCGTCACGGTTGCGTAGGCTTAGTGTGTAGTCCAGGAAAACGAATGAGGACATACGCTTTGACAAGAAGCCCGTACGTGCCGTTAAGATTTCAAATTCTGTATAGACTTGCTGTAAAAGACTGTCGCCCACTTGGCGCAGACGTTTTGACATTTCTGCATCGTCCAGTGTTTTATAGTCGTCATTATTTTCTTTTCTGTGTTGAACCAGTTTTACACTGTAATCATGCAACTCGCGATAGCGTTGTAAAATGCGACCGATGCGACGGCGCGTTTCTAAGATCGATCCGATAGTCGTTGCGTCCTTAGAGTCTTGTTCAATACGCAGCTGTAAATTCTGAAGATATTCGTCAATGCTGACTAGAGCATCGCGCACATTAGCATCAAGACCTAAAAGAGAGTCATTCACGACTTGGATTTTGTCGACGATAAAGTATTTGTTATAATAGGCAATACCGATGGCTGTGGCTTCTTTAAAAAGAACCTGCATGTTTTCGTAAATAATTTCTGCTAACTTGTCTGGGTCATTGAAGTTTGGCAAGTTACGATAGCGCACTTGCAACCATCTTTCCGGAGCATTGGCGAACTGGATCCCCTCAGGACCCGTACCTAGAACTGCATCTGGAACCGGCATTCCTAAAAGACGGAAAAAGATTTCATTTTGGGTTGATACTTTAGAAAAGAAATTTTCTGAAGCGCCACTGCGCAGATTACGTCCGCC
>CAMLMF010000127.1 GCA_946480995.1 uncultured Bdellovibrio sp.
GGCCTTCCGTATTATCTCTTCTGATCACGTTACTACAGACAGCGGTACAGGCGTCGTACACATGGCCCCTGCGTTCGGTGAGGAAGATTACTTTGCCTGTGCGAAAGCGGGCATCCCGATCGTCAATCCCGTGGACGACGATGGCATGTTCACTTCCGAAGTTCCTGATTACGCCGGCAAACGCGTGAAGGAAGCCGATAAAGACATCATCGCTGATTTGAAAAAACGTGGGAACTTGTTCAAGCAAGATACAATTCAACATAGTTACCCGTTCTGTTACCGCTCTGACACGCCGTTAATTTATCGTGCGGTGTCTTCATGGTTTGTCGCCGTTGAAAAAATCAAAGAAAATATTATCGCGAACAACAAACAAACTTCGTGGGTTCCGGATCATTTGCGTGACGGCCGCTTCGGCAACTGGCTTGAAGGTGCGCGCGATTGGGCGATTTCGCGCAATCGTTTCTGGGGAACTCCATTGCCAATTTGGAGAAATTCAGAAGGCGAAGTTATCTGTGTTGGTTCCCGCGATGAACTTGAAAAATTATCAGGCCAAAAAGTAGACGATTTGCATATCGAGTTCGTGGATAAAATCACGATCCCTTCACCCACAGGCAAGTCGCCGCTAAAACGCGTAGATGGCGTTTTGGATTGCTGGTTTGAATCAGGTTCGATGCCTTACGCACAATGGGGCTTCCCGAATGCGAATGTCGAGGACTTTAAAAAAGCTTTCCCAGCCGATTATATCGCTGAGGGCTTAGATCAAACGCGTGGTTGGTTCTATACTTTGACAATAATCGGGACAGCTTTATTTAATCAATCACCGTTTAAGAATGTGATCGTGAACGGTTTAGTTTTGGCAGAAGACGGTCGTAAGATGTCTAAGAGCCTTAAGAACTATCCAGATCCGATGGCCGTTCTTGATCAGCACGGTGCGGATGCTTTGCGTTTGTACTTGATTGATTCTCCAGTCGTGAAAGCGCAGGAATTAAAATTTTCGGAAAAAGGTGTTTACGACATCGTTCGTAAAATCTTGTTGCGCTGGTGGAATTCATATTCGTTCTTTGCCAACTATGCGAACATCGACGGCTTTGTGCCTAAAGGTGATGCGAAAAATTCGCCGAACATCTTGGACCAATGGGTTTTATCGCGCTTGCACGGCTTGACAGCGAACACGCATAAAGAAATGGACGCGTACCGTTTGTACAACGTCGTTCCACACCTGTTGCAATTCATTGAAGACTTAACGAACACGTACATCCGCTTTAATCGTTCGTTGTTCTGGCAAGACGGCATGCCTGAAACAAAACGTTATGCTTACGAAACTTTGCATGAAGTCCTTGTGACGTTGTCACGTTTGATGGCACCGTTTGCGCCTTTCATGTCAGAGACAACTTACAAAAACTTGTCGCAAGTTTTACCGAATAAAAAAGACTCTGTGCACTTGGAAAGCTTCCCTGTAGCTGACCTTTCGATGCTTCGTCCGGAATTAGAAGAGGCCGTCAAAGCGATGGACACTCTTGTGACCTTGGGCCGTAATCACCGCGAAAAAATCGCCGTGAAAGCAAAAATTCCACTGAATGAAATCAAAATCATTCACAGAAGTCCTGAGCTGCTAAAAACGTTGCAAATGTTTGAGCCGTTCTTTATCGACGAATTGAACTTCCGCAAAGTTGTGTACGATTCAAATGAAGATCACTATGTGCAAGTCACAGCCAAAGCCAACTTCCCAGTTTTGGGTAAACGCTTGGGTGCGAAAATGAAAGCTGTCGGCGCGGGCATTCAAAAGCTCAGCCTGCAGGATTTGTTGAAACTTGAAAACGGCGAAACAATCAAGATCGAAGGTGAAGACATTCAGTTGTCAGACGTTGAAATCCGTCGCGCACCAAAAGGCGACAACGCGAATTTGTCGACACATCAAATTGTTTCAATCGAAGTCGATCCAACTGTAACGGCAGAGCAAGAACGTGAAGGTTTGGCTCGTGAAATCATGCGTAAGATTCAAGTCGCACGTAAAACAGCGGACTTCAAAATGGATGACAAGATCACTTTGAACATCGCTTGTTCCGGCGCCTTGCTTGAAGCCTTGACGGCTCACAAAGAGATGATCACGGCGGAAACTTTGACGAAGAATCTAAATATCCTGGATCTTTCAGCGGCGGTTGAAGGGACTCATTCAGAAACTTCGGACATCGATGGCGAAGCGATCAAAATCGGTGTGACGGCACTTCCGCGCTAGTGAAAAAACGCGGCGAGGCTTTTAGTTTTGATGCTATCGGGGTTGTGAGGACTCCCTTCAAAGATCGCTTTGGAGTGCCTCGTCAGCCCGGCCTTGCCAGCGAAGCCAAAGGGGTGATTAAGCTTTACCCCGATCCGGATTTAAAGACTGCCTTGCGCAGTTTAGAAGAGTTCAGTCACTTGTGGATTGTTTTTGTTTTTCACGACCACGGCGGCAACAGTTGGAAGCCGAGCATTCGCCCGCCACGCTTAGGTGGAAATCGCAAAGTGGGCGTGCTAGCTTCGCGCTCTCCGCATCGTCCGAATCCAATTGGTTTGTCGGCGGTTAAAATTGAAAAAATCGATTTAGAAGCTGAGGGCGGCCCCGAAATTTTCGTCGGCTCCGTCGACCTTATTGATGGCACCCCGGTCTTAGATATTAAACCGTACATCCCTTATGCCGACGCCATCCCTGACGCCAATGCAGGTTGGGCTTCAGATCCGATTCCGCGCTATGCAGTTCATTTTTCTGAGCCAGCGGAAAAGGAAATTCAAGAGTGTGATCCCCAAGGTACAAAAAATCTTCGGGCTCTTATCGTCAGTATCCTAGAGCTTGATCCTCGCCCGGCCTTCCAAAAACGCCAAGTGCCGCTGGAGTCCGAAGAATCCTGGGGCACTCGCTATGGTATCGATGTGCTAGAGCATGACGTAAAATACGAACTGCAAGAGTCTGGAATTTTGGTCTATCAAGTCCTTAAGCCCTAAAATTTTTTAATTCTTTTAAAAAAAACCTACACAGCAGACTGCCCAAGACAGCGACAAAAGAATATGATAATTAATTTAAGTAATTGATATTACTTGTCTTTTCCGCACAACAACAAGCCTACATCTGGTCAGTCCTGCACCAAGAAAAACAGGTACCTTTTGCTTAGTGGACGAAGCAGGATTGACAGGATTTAGGGGGGTGTTTAGAAGTTAGTCCTACTTAATTTTAAGGAGTTTCCTGTGCGTCTTTTTAAAGTGATCGCTATGTCTTTAGCTTCTCTGGTTGCTTGCTCTGCCCTGGCGGAAACTTCTATTAATTTGGTCATGATGACCAAAGCTTATTTCCCTGAATTTCGTGGCAACTTGGAATTGGATTCAAAAGAAGGCAACTGCCATCTTTCTATCAATCTAAAAGACGACAAAATAGTTTATGACATCAGCACGAGCGTGCGCAATCGTGTGAAATTCGTAAGTGCCGTAGATCTTAAAGTTGAAAACGTCAAAGTCGAAGACCAAGGTAAGCCTACAGGACAAGGTCTTTATTCTTACACAAAATATTTTGAAGGTATCGGCAACACCACTTTGATCAAGGGCTTGTATTTCTTTGAACCAAGCTATGAGTTCTCGGACATCGTTGTGCGCACGGTTTCTGAACAAGAGCTTTTCTTTATGGCCAACGACGCTGGAACAAAACTAAAAGTTCGCGAAGTGGCTGGCGACAAAACTCGTTTGATGACGTGCCTATTTTAATTTGCCTTAAGTTGCCACAACCTCATTAATGGTTGTGGACGTTTTCTAAACGTTTATCAAAATCCGGATGGGAGCCCGAACTGAATCCCTCATTCTTCGGGCGCAACTTCAATAACGCTTGTTCCATCAAATTCGGATTCATACCTGCCTGCTTTAATAAATCTTTGCTGCCACGATCTGCTTCCAATTCATAGCTTTGCGAAACTCCAGTCCAAGCCTGCCCGCGATCGGAAACTTGCGAAAAGTCTTCGCGGAAGTAAAGCGACGCTTCTTTCAAACCCAGTCCCAGAGTCTCCACCCACTCATAAGCCATGCATCCCAACTTCACAGAATGACGATGAATCACGTGAGAAATTTCATGCGCTAAGATAGCCAAAACCTCGTCTTGAGAAAAGATCGATTTGTCTGACCAAAAGGAACTGCTTACAAAAATTTGCCCATTCGCCCCGGCATGGGCATTGGGAACTTGTGAAACATAGGCCGTTAAGCTCCACGTCGGTGGCAATACTGAAAAGTGGTTATTATTCATTGCCACTTGCACCAACTTATCAAAATTTTTCTGAATGTATTCAGGAATGACCGCTTTGCCTTCCGCCGTCACCATATCATTCAGAAGTTCATCATCATACTTCGTCATCTCTTGCAGGCGCTTGGCACTGTGCTCGCAGCTTAAAACCGAGTGGGCAAATGAAGCAATTTCTGCCTGACACTTTTCAACTTCGCTGGGCTTTGAGCTTAATGATAGCGCTGCGCAGACCTCGGACTTAGCCTGAATCCACTGCGGAAGATACGTTTTCTTTAAGGCCACACTTGCTTGGGCGTATTTTGCAATCTGCTCTGTTACAGACATCTGCTGCGCTTGCGCAAACAAAGAACTGAAAAATAAAGTAAAGAGACAAAGACATTTTGATAAATTCATATTCAAACCTATATTTCTAAAGAAGGGCTCTGCTGCACACGGGGCGCGCGGATTCTTTGAAAAGATGACGAATGGTTTTAAAGTCCAAGAATGAATTCCACCCGTGATCACCATCTGCACCTTTACCTGCAGCAAACCACGCGAAATCAATGCCGCGATCTTCACTTGTCTTATGCCAAACACCGCCCACGGCGCGGCCGTCTGAATCTAAGTACAATGAATAGGTCGCACGGATTTCTTGTAAATGCTCGCCACTGGCTACAGAACCTCGTGTGGGTTTGTTACTGGCAGAGGCATCGATTTCACCCAAAGTTTCTAAACGCAGGTTAACAACTCGTTTTGTCACAGCACCAGGATATGCGCGTTTTTCTTTCGCGCGAATAGCGATCTCGGGTCCCAGTTCGCGCTCGTAGCCTACGACTGTTTCATTCCAAATTTCAGAAGTTAAATTCGAATCGACAACAAAGGCTTTGCGACGCACGCCTAAATTGTATCGTAGGGCCATATCAAAAATGGCTGGATTCGGTTGATTTTCTCCGACCGTGGCGTTGCGCGAAGGTGCGCCAAGTCCTGCATACTTTTCGACGTAAAAATAACTGGCACCGGCTAAAGCTTTGAGGTCCGTGGGTTGAAACTCAATGCGCAAGCCATCGGCGTTTGTGACTTGCACAGGGAAGTGGGGCTCTGGCAAAAGAAATCCCGCGCAGCGCACGCCATTACAAAAGCCTTCCCAAACTTCCGCTGGAGGATTGCGCAAAGGCCCGCGATTACTTAGCTCAAAGTTCGTGGCTTTAAAATCATAGTCACCCATCAACAAATCATACTTTTCAATCGGTGATAAAGTTTTTAGATCCTGCTCTGAAAGTCTTTTTACTTCGCGTTGAGACAACGTCTTTTTGGGAAACTCGCCGACCTGCCAACGATTGGCGATGCCGCCTTCTTTCATTGGGAAGTAATTGCCCGCCCACGGGGCCCGACGATCACTTAAGCGAAAGGATGTCGGCCCTTGGGTCGGATCCAAATATTTTTCCAGATCACGCGTCTGGATATTGGCGATTCTTGTCGCATACTTCAGTTGATCGAAGTCTTGTTGAAAATCCGCCGCCAATGAAGACGACGATACTAAAAGAAAAAATGGCAAAATCCATGAACGAGCAGTTTTCATAGCCCTGGGACATTGCAAGAGCTTGGCCAAAAAATCCCCTGTTTTCAAAGGGCTGAGCCCATCTAAAACCACCAGAATACATTAGGCCCCCGCCACCCCGCTCTTTCCGGTTGCGAGGCGCCCTCTGTCAGTCTCTGTTTAGACTTTAAACAGCCTCTGCCAACCCAACCAATGTCTATTTCAATAAATATGTGTTTGTTTTATTTTAGCTATAAATACAGACTTGGGAGACTAAGCTCACGGAGGCGCTTTGACTACGTCACTTGTGCAACTTTTATCGCTATTTCTTTTTTCAATCAGCTTCGCCCAGGAAGAAAAAGCCGAATTTACGGTGAAGCAAGTGATCGCATCCAAAAGTATCGTGATCGCCACATCAGCAAGCTCCACGCCAAATTTAGAAGTCGGAAAAACCTTTCTTGTGACCCTACCAGATGAACAGCAATGTTCACTGACTTTGCAAGAAATCAAAGATGGCTTATTAATCTTAAATGGTTCGGCGTGCAGTCGTCTTAGCGAAGTAAAAAAAAATAGTCCTATTGAGCTTTCGCTTTTTGAAGGAAGTAGCGCAGAGCCTTCCTCCGATGAGGATACTCAAAAAAACTCCCCCTCCGCCACAGCCCCAACGCAAGAACCTAAGACGGAAGTCTCAACAAAAAATATGGCCATTTCCGTGCACTACTCCTTAGCTGACGAGATCCGCTTTAATAATGTCTATGTAACCACAAATACTAGCTCAGGATATATCGATGCAAAGCTTAAGGGCGATACGGCTTTCGGCATTGGTTTAAGTTGGTCCAACATTTTGTCTCGCCATTTAGGCTATTTTATAAATGGCTTTTACGAGGGAAAAAGAGAAATCAAAAGCGTCGTATTCTCTGGGCCTGGCGGCACTTACACCGGCACCACTAGTGGATCAGCACCAAAATTTTCTGCTCTGGTCGCCGAGTTTGGCTTGGCTTACCGCTGGAACACTTTTTATTTACCAATAGGCATAAATATTACTGTTCCTCTTCTAGAGTATACGAGCAACACGTCTCATGTCTCAGTTGAAAGCAGGGTTGGTTTACTTCTCGGTGGAGGATTTTTCATAAGTGAAAATTCATCGATAGAGATATTTGTTCGTTCGATATCTATGGGCATGGTCGAGACAGCAACCAGCACCAAGATTGATTATGGAAC
>CAMLMF010000128.1 GCA_946480995.1 uncultured Bdellovibrio sp.
TTTTCACGGATCCTGTCGAGCAGTTATCAATTCCAATAACAAAAAAACCTTTTGCCACAAGAGCGTCACAAAGGTGAGACCCTAAGAATCCTGCGGCTCCGGTCACAACGGCCGATTTCATAGGGGCCTGCCCACCGAGTGATATTTAATTCCGTTCTTTTTCATTAAGCTCGGATCAAATACATTTCTGCCATCAAATATAAGGGGCGTCTTCATCACTGACTTTAGTTGCTCTAGATCTATTTTGCTAAATTCCTCCCACTCCGTCAGAATGCACAAAGCATCACACTGCTCTGCCGCGGACAGAGGATCGGTTGCAAAAGAAATCTTATCAGTCTGTTTGAAATTTGCTTTGACAGCAGGCATAGCCACCGGATCAAAAACACGCACGCGAAAACCTTGTCTCACAAAATAGTCAATAATCTCTAAAGCTGGAGCTTCTCGAATATCATCCGTTTGGGGTTTAAAACTTAGACCCCAAACTGCAATTTGCACGGATGTTAAACTTTCTAAAGACTTTACAACTTTCTTAGCAAAACGTTCTTTCTGATTCTGATTTGCAGAACGAATAGCTTTAATCATGGGCAGTTCGATTTCGTGGACTGATCCCATGTCGATCATCGCATTAAGATCTTTTGGAAGACAGCTTCCACCAAAACCAATTCCGGGATTTAGAAAGTCCATTCCAATACGAGAGTCTGATCCGACGCTCTGACGAACAAAGTGGACGTCAGCACCCAAAACTTCACACAGTTGGGACATCTCATTCATAAAAGAAATTCTGGCTGCTAACATCGCATTGGCAGCATATTTGCTCATTTCAGCAGAGCACGTATCCATGACTATGAATTTTTTTGGATCATCTAAAATTGGATCGTATATCTCTTGAAGCAATTGCGCTGCATTTGCAGACGCCGTACCTACGATCACGCGTTGCGGATTTAAAAAATCTTGCAAGGCGACGCCTTCTCGTAAAAATTCTGGATTCGAAACAATTTCTAAATGCGGCAAGATTTTCTTTAAAGCCTTGCACGTACCCACGGGCACAGTGGATTTTATCACGACAACTTGTTCAGACCTTAGTGACTTACCAATTTTCTGAGCCACATCCTGAATGGAGTTAAGATGCACGGATCCATCGGCATTTCCAGGAGTTCCTACAGCAATGAATACGACCTGAACATCGCCAAGAAGGCCTTCTGTATTCGTGGCAAATAGAAGGCGACCCATCTTAAGTCCCGCCTTAAGTTCTTCTTCAAGACCCGTTTCAAAAATGGGGCATTTTCCCGCCATCAACATTTCGACGCGTTTTGTATCGATATCGATACAAACAACTTGATGGCCCAACTTGGCAAAGCCGACAGCCGCAGTTAAACCTACATATCCTGAACCTATGACTGCGATTTTCAAATCTTTACTCCCCTATCCTTCAGAATTATATATATAATCTTGCTATGAAGCATAGCTTTCTCTATCAACTGGCGCTATGGACCTTTGGTATTTCTATCGGAACTGCGTTACTTGAAGGTGTTATAAGAACTTTCATTTTAAAGCTTAGTTACGATTGGAAAGCTGCCAGCTCTTCTTTGTTTATTATTCTTGGCCGCATCGTTATAGATAGCGTTCCACTGGCCTTTGCATTTCCGGGAATTTACTGGTTTTATCAACACCGTGTTTTTCAGATCCCCCTAGAAAGTCCATGGGCTTGGGTTGTATTATTTTTAGCTTTAGAATTTTCATATTATTGGTTTCATCGCGCCAGTCACCGTATGCGTTGGCTGTGGTGCACGCATTCCGTACATCATTCCTCGACAGAATTTAATCTTTCCACGAACTACCGCGTAGGCTGGACTGCGAAACTCACCTTTACGATGCTGTTCTTTTCGCCTATTGCTCTGTTGGGATATCCACCGCACTTCATTTCAACAGGATTTGTTGTTGTCCTATTAGGGCAGTTTTGGATCCATACTACATGGATTCCAAAACTGGGTCCGCTAGAGTGGATTTTAAATACTCCCTCCGCGCATCGCGTGCATCATGCCGCGAATGACATCTATTTAGATAAGAATTATGGCGGCCTATTAATTATTTTCGATCGTATATTTGGCACTTATCAAAAGGAACTTAGCGACAATCCCCCACGGTACGGATGGGTTAAGCCCCTGCAAACCCAGAATCCTTTTCGTCTGCAACTGCATCCGTGGGCTGAGCTTTTTAAAGATCTTAAAGAGTCACGCAGTATAAAAGAGCTTTGGCTGTGCATCTTCGGGCCCCCTGAATGGCAGCCCGCGCGAAGAAAAAATATTACTTAACTACAGCCAAAGATTGAATCGCATCCTGTAGCTCTTTGGCTGAAGCCAACGTAATGCGCAGGAATGCCGACTTTCCAGCGGCAGCAAAGCTATAGTTCTTCTTTTGAAGTTCACTGACAATTTTTTCTCTCTGACTGGCCGTGGTCAACAACGTCACAAAGTTTGCGTCACTCTCTATGTACTTAAGGTTGCTCGCCTTGGCTGCGTTTGTGACTTTGTCTTTGGCATTTTTAATATACACAAATGTCTCGTCAAAACGTTTCTTGTCATCTAAAGCCAAGAGTGCTGCCTTGGCAGAAAGCCCACTCACCGTATAAATCGTAAAGTATTCGGAGAACTTTTTGTTTTGAGTAACATAGTAGCCAATACGTAAAGAGGCCAAGCCATAAATCTTAGAAAAAGTTCGGACCACGACAAGATTTTCATAAGTTTTCGCAAGATCCACACAGCTGAGTTCTTTTTCACGACCGGAAAACTCTATGTAAGCTTCATCGACAATAAGTATTTGATTCTTCTCTAAAGACTTCAAAACTGACTCTACTTCTTGTCTGGTCTTTGCTCGCCCATAAGGTACATGTGGATTTGAAAAATAGATGAAGTTTGCCTTTGTTTTCGCTAGCCCCACTAAATCCACTTCATACTTATCCGTCGTAGAAACCTTAAATACTTTCAGCTTCATGTACTCTGCAACACGCGTTAAGAAATAAAAATCTGGATCTGAGATCGCGAAGGAACCGCGCTCCCATTTTACTGTGTTAAGAATCTTCTCAAGCGTTGGGCCCGCGCCTGGAGACAAGAAAACAAGGTTCTCAGCAACGTTCAACTTTTGTGACAGAGTTTTTTTCAACAAAGAGGTTTGCTCGCTTAAGTACTTATAGTGATGAAAAGGCGCAATGCCACACTCTTCTTGTAATTCCTTTATAAAGTCCGCAGATACTCCCAATGGATGTTCGTTGCGATGAAGGATGTCTTCGTTAAAGTACGTGTCCGACTTATTGTTTTTTGCTTTATTTGCCATTGGCCGTGTCGGCGAGGCCGCAGAAGCTTCCTGCCCTAAAAGAACCAAGGAAAAGGCGGCCCCGGCACCTAAAAGAAGATGGCGCCTGGATGGATTTGAAATATCAGACATAAGACCTCCCCGCCCTAGAAATAGTACGGTTGCTTTGTTTTATAAGAAATCATTGCGACATTGCTAATAAGATAAGCCTTAATTTCTAAAAGCTCACCAAGGTCTTTCGCATTTACAATTCTATCAAACGAATTTGCCACAAGAAAACTTTTTCTTTCCGTATATAAATCAAGGTCTTCCCTAAAAAATTTATCCATCTTTGCCAAAGCATCACCAGACAAGAGTTTTTGCAGCGACTTTCTTTTCTTCTTATATTCTTCACATCGCCGATCAAAAAGTTCTAAGTTTATCTCTAAAAGATCAATAAGATGTGCTTGTAGGTATAGAAACTCTTTCTGTGAATCTGGCACGGTCACGTTAGAAAATAGGGTGAACCATTTTTGCCGAAACTTGCTAATTTTTTTTAGACCCGTACTGCGTAAATCAAGGAGCGACCTGCCCGATGACGCTGGCATAATGATCTGATTTGTTTGTGTTGCAATAAAAACCTTACTCCAGAACATGGTTCAACACCTGCTCTTTGGTTAAACTTACAAAGTTACGATCAAAGGCATCATTATATTCCATGAACATTTGGGTCAGCGGCAGACTTGGCACTTTCTTTTTGCGTAGGTACTCTGCATCTTTATTGTATTCAAAGATCAGTTCTTTCATGGGAAATTTATAGCTCTCCCAAGTGTCTTTGATTTTTTTATCGTGATTGTACAAACTCCACTTTTGAAAATCCACGGTGTCAAAAAAGTGGTGCACTCGAGGAGCTGTCTCTGCCGGTTTGTGCCAAGCCTTATTCGCCAAAAAACGATACTTAACGTACTGCCATTTCATAGTTAGATTGTACCACCATAAAAAGTCGTGAACACTTTTAACAGGAAATGGCGATTCTTCGACCATTGGATGCAAGCGCGCAAAAAACGCACTTGTCACGTCGGGATTTTCCGTGAATTTATTTAAGACACTGGGAACTATCTTTTCGTAGGACTCATGAATAGCAGAATCCCCGTACATCGCCACAGCAGAGCCAATGATGTCACTGCCAAAAAGCTGATCGCCGTGTTCGCCCGTGACCAATCCTGCATTTTCTGTGGAAAGCCGTTGTGAATAGTTTTGAAAAATTGATTCGACCTTCACTCGCTCGATGATGTGCTTAAAGAAAAACGGGTTTTCTTCAATCGAGCTTAAGTTCATCAAAACTGTCAGACGATCTAAAGACTCTGGCTTCCAATATTTAAAAAATGAAATCAAACTTAGTGTGCTATCAATCCCACCACTGTATGAAAGAAAAATCTTGTCATACGGAAGTCTCTCGATTTCAATCGCACGATCATAACAACATTCTTCGAAATTTTTTCGCGATGGCGTCAGCAAAAGGTCCGAGATCTTTTCGCTGGCTAGGTCAAACTTTAAGCCTTCGGGTTTGTAATTAAGACGGCTGATGATTCGTATTAACGGCGGTCGGTGTGTGCAACCCTTGGGGAGCCGATCTTTAAGAAAAAAACTGCTTCGTGTCGTTAGAACAATCATAAACTATCCTAACCTCGATACCGAACTTCAGTGCTCTTAAGAATATCCTGAATCTTTTGACGACACTCTTCTTCACTCTGGCCAACGGAAAAAATCTGCGGGGCGGGCTGTATACTATTCTGCGCGACTGGAACCTTATATCCCGGCACCAGATGATCCAAGTATGCTAGAAGGACAGAAGGGCTTTGAACAACGGGAGCCTTGAAAAAATCCACCGTACGGTCGGCTTCAAGATAGTACGGCGTTTTCAAATAAAAAGGTGCCGTCAGTTTAAATTCAGCATCTTTCCCTTGGAAAAAGGACAGAACTTGGTGCGCAAAATCCGGCATCATAATCTTGTGCAGATATGACCAGATCCCCGCCACACGAAGATTTATGTCGAACAGATACAGCGATCCGTTATGAACTGCGAACTGCAAGTTCGCCACCATATGTTCACAGCCACTTTTACTAAAAAATGAAATGAATTTTTCTATTTGCTTCGTGATATCTTCTGACAAATTCACAGCCGTCTTGCTTTCGACAATATGCAATTCATCCGGATGCGTGAAGAACTCTCCAACCAAGAACACTTTGTAAGATCCTGACTTCGCGAAAGCCACATGGACATCAAGGTATTTCTCTGCCTCAATGAACTCTTGAACCACACTTTGATAGCGCTCATTCTGTTGATTATTTACAATCAAAGCCTGAAGCTGCTGTGTATCTTTCAAATAGTGTGAAAGCATTTCCTTGTTGCGAAAAACCCTGTAATCCCAATCGTGCTTCTTCAAGGTTCCTGTTGATACGTTTGCCTTCACGACCAGAGGAATGCCCTCGGGGATAGCATCGAAAGTGGCGGTACTATCCACAAGCCATGTTCGTGGTGTACCCAAACCGCGGGCCTCTAAGTATTTTGCCAAAGATGCCTTGGCCCCAAGGTGTCGAGCACTTGCAACACTTAAAAAAGAAGTACCCAGAGTTTCGGCAACTGGAGCCAGAAGAAGAGAGGCATAGTCAAAGGTCGGCAGAATAAACGACACTTGGCCTTTATATTTTTTTAACTTTTCAGTTAGAACCTGTTCACTGACCAAAGGATCAAGAATAAAAATGTCCTCGTTCCAAGAAAGGCGCGCGTCCGGGGCAACGCGAATGACCTTATAACCCAACTTCTTTGCCGCCTCTGAAAAAACCCACCCTTTATGGACCGACATCCACGTCGAACTATCGGCAACTAAAATGTATTTTTCATGGGAGTCATTTTTCAAGGGCGACATCGTTTCGCTATATATTATTCAAGAATTCTGCTTAATAAAGTTTTAGATCCAAAAAAGTATCCATCATTGTATTCAGAATGTTTAGAAAACTCTTCGTTCTTACGCAGGTACTCAGAAACTTTTTTTAAACGATAAGCTGGCAAAAACGGATACAGATGGTGAGTCAGGTGGTATCCACCATGATGTGGGATGAACACTTGGCTCAACAGACTCGCTTCGACATCGCGGCTAGAGGTAAGCTCTGACTTGTAGGAAAGCGCAAAGTGCTCTGCAATACTGCGTACCAAAAAAATGAATGGCACAATAAGCCACAGCGGTAAAATCCAATAAAGAAGATATTCCGAGATCCAACCGAAGTAAATGAGCACCCCGAACTGGCTCACATAAAAGGCCCAGCTTAGAATTTTTCTTTTTGCAGGAATTTTTGTTGAGGTGAGCATATTCCAAACACGAATCACCCGACCCTTAGGAAACTCAAAGAATACTTCCTTGATGAAGAATCCCAACAAAGATGGAATACGTTTTGGGAACACCCAACCCTTGTCAGATTTCCTGGCCCAATCAGGATCTTTTTCAGAATTTAGGTTCTGATGATGCGTTAAGTGATTCCAGCGATAGCCCTGAAAGTTAATCATCAAAGGCAAACTGCAGAATACTTCTGCCAGAAAGTCGTTCCATTTTTTATTGCTGTGTAAGTGCCCGTGAACAGCTTCATGAATCAACATCATCAGTCCATGTTGTCGCCCCGCAATTATC
>CAMLMF010000129.1 GCA_946480995.1 uncultured Bdellovibrio sp.
CGCCAAACCAGCAGAAACACTGCCGCCCGGAGAGTTAATATATAAGTGAATATCTTTTTCTGGATTGTCCACTTCCAGGAATAGGAATTGGGCAATAATCGCATTCGCGATTTCGTCAGTTACAGGAGAACCTAAGATCACAATCCTGTCTTTTAAAAGGCGGGAATAAATGTCGTAAGATCTTTCGCCTTTGGATGTCTGTTCTATGACGTATGGGATGAGTGCCACTGCTGTCTCCTGTGGTTGTGATTGAGGTGTCATTCTGTGCTACCTATCGGAATACTTACGTAAGACTTTATCAAAAAGGCTTTGACGAGTAAAACGGCTGTGCTACATCTATAACGGTTTAACAAATTGAACAAAACTGAATCATTTTAAGGGGTTCTTATGGCTTTCAACTTACTAAATAAAGATATCGAGACACTGACTTGCCCGGCTTTGGTCGTGTTTTCTAAGGCGTCTTCTCAAAAAGATAAGGCAGCAAAAGTGACTCATACTGAGCTTCACAAAAAACTAGCCGCTTCTGTTGAAGAAAAAGCCATTTCAGGCAAACACCAAGAAGTCGTTACTTTCCGTGAATTGGGTTACAAAGGCTTCCGTCATGTGATCGTTGTTGGTCTAGGTAAAGAAAACAAGATCGATCACGAAAGCGTTCGTCAATCCATGGCTTCAGCGTTTGAAGCAATCAAAGCTGTTGGCGCTAAAGAAGCAGCTATCCACTTTGATGGGATCACAACATCTAAAAAAGATGCCGCTGACTTTGCCAAAGCAACTGTTGAAGGTCTGATCCTGACTTCTTATGTTTTCAACGAATTAATGTCTGGAAAAAAAGAAGAAAAAGAAATCAACGTTCACGTTGTTACTAAACTTGCAAACGACAAAGCTTTAAAAGCAGCCTTCAATGAAGGTGTTGTTCTTGCAACTTACACGAACTTCTCTCGTCGTTTGGGCGATATGCCAGGCAACTTGATGACGCCAACAATCCTTGCGAACTCTGCTGTTGAAGCAGCGAAAGGCACAGGTCTTAAAGTGACTGTGTGGGACAAGGCGCGCATTAAAAAAGAAAAAATGGGCGGCCTTTTGGGCGTGTCTAATGGTTCGGCGCAAGAGCCGCGCTTCATCATCATGGAATACAAAGGGGCGGCAGCTTCTAAAAAGCCAGTTACTTTCGTAGGTAAAGGTTTAACTTTCGACTGCGGCGGTATTTCTATTAATCCGTCAGCAGGTATGGAAGAAATGAAGTACGACATGTGCGGTGGCGCGAATGTTATCGGTACTATGTTAGCAATCGCTAAATTGAAACTAAAAATCAACGCCGTTGGTTTGGTAGCTTCGACTGAAAACTTGGTGGGTCCAGAAGCGACAAAACCAGGTGACGTGCACACAGCTCGTAACGGTAAAACTTTTGAAATCAACAACACTGATGCTGAAGGTCGCTTGATCTTGGCAGACGCTTTGTCTTACGCAACTGAACTTGAACCACAAGTTATCATCGACGCGGCGACATTGACGGGCGCAATGGTTATGGCTTTGGGTAATACACACACAGGTTACTTCACACGCAATTCAGCTTTGAAAACAAAAGTTGAAAAAGCCGCTGGCGAGTCTGGTGAGTGGGTATGGCACATGCCTTTAACAGATTTCCACGTTCGCGACATGAAAGGCACTTACGCCGATCTTTCGAATATGTCTTCAGGTAAAGGTGCTGGTTCTGCAACTGCGGCCGCTTTCCTTGAGCAATTCGTAGGCGAAGGCATCCCTTGGGCGCATTTCGATATCGCAGGAACTGGCTGGGCTGTCGGCAATCGTTTGCCATACTGCCCGAAAAAAGGTGCTTCAGGTGTTATGCTTCGCACTTTCGTAGAAATCGCGAAACAACACGCCTAATCAAAAAGGATAATTTATCCACTTCGGAACCCTCATGATTTATAAAGATCATGAGGGTTTTTTTATGGCAAATGACGTTAAGAAACTGATCGATGGTTTTCACAAATTCCGAAACAATTACTTTGTTAAAGACACAGAGCTTTTTGAACATCTGACTACAGGTGGCCAATCGCCAAAAACTTTGATCATTGGTTGCAGTGATTCCCGCGTCGACCCTGCCCTGTTGACCCAAGCAGAGCCCGGCGACATTTTTGTCGTTCGCAACGTGGCAAACTTAGTACCACCTTACGAAACCGGCGGAAACTTTCACGGGGTCAGTTCTGCGATCGATTTCGCTGTGAACGGCTTGAAAGTGGAAAACATCATCGTTTTGGGCCACGAGCACTGCGGTGGAATCCATGCTTTACTTAAAGGTCCCCCAGAGCAAAAAGGCTTTATCTCTTCGTGGATGCGCATCGCTGCCGAAGCAAAAATCGAAGTTTTAAATGAAATGCCTTCAGCTCCTTACAAGGAACAGATGACCGCTTGTGCGAAGAAAGCCATTTTGATTTCCATGGAAAACTTAATGAGCTTCCCATTCATTCAAGAACGATTGAAAGCTCGTGATCTAAAAATTTACGGTTGGTTCTTTGAACTCGAAGCAGGTCGTTTGCTTGAGTTCGATTATGAAAAGAAAGCTTTCGTTCAGCTTTAGAAGTTCAGCACTACGGGGTGGCCCAGAACACGCGCCACTTCGTCACTTTCGATAACAACTGCGGCAGAGCTTTTTTCATTTACAATTTTTACGGACTTCAACAGCCATAAGCGCGGCCAAGCCTCTGGGATATTCGCAAAACGCACTGTTACGCCTGAGCCTTCTTTAAAATGGAACTCGCCATCGCCTGGATTTTCACCCAAGATTTTAGCGATTGGAATAAATAAAGGGTTAATACGAGTCATATCGGCAGAAAACTCGCAACGCCCCTCGATTTCCATTGTCGGCTTGTCACCGGCAACAGACATACCTTCTGCTTCAAAACTTAAAGATACTTTACCAAATTCCTGGCAGGCTAATTTCTTTTCGCCCCCGGCATTCACGAATACAAAGTGGCCTAAGCCAATGCCTGAACCTTCAGAAGTTTTTTGCAGGTCTAAGCCCGCCAACAATCTTTGACGAACAGCTTCGTGCAGCTTTTCGCCACGTAAATGTGAAAAATCAAAATTATTTCTGACAGCCGCAGGATCACGACCAATTTGATATTGCTGAGTCTGATATTGAATCGCCGAATAGCCAGCCAAGAAACTTAAAAAAAAGATCCCGAAAATGCTAAAGTACTTTTTCACACCCATATACCCATTACCCCGTTTTTTAAAGAATAACATAGGGACGAACGTGAGCTCTTTATATTTCTAAAGAGCTCTGGGCGTTGGTCGAGGGTTCGTATTACTTGTAGCCTTTGAAAGTGGCGTGCAGCTCTTGCGCCTCGAGGGCAATCGCCAACAACCCTAACTTTGCGGTCCATCCATAAACGTTTTCTTGCGGGCAGCCTGGCGTATTGATTGCCAAATCTGAAACACACAAACGCTTATAAACAGCACCCGGGCTGTTTAAGCTGTCGGTATTGCCTTTTTCAGCGTGAGTTCTTAAAAAACCACCAGCAAGCTCAGTTCCGATCATATAAATAACTGGTTCTGCGCTGGCGCCATCGGACTCAACGATCGAAGGAATACCTTCTTGAATGATCACTTCTTCAACGTCACGACCACCTTTGGCCGCTTTCATTTTTTTGCGGGATTTATAAGACCACTCTTTCACTTCCGCACCAGAACCCACGCGAATGACCGCTAAGCCATAAGTGCCTGCGTTGTTTTTTACGAACACGAAGGGTTCTTGTGTGATACCGCGGGCTTTATAATCTTCACGCAAACGCGCTAACATCGCATCGACTCTTTCAGCTAAAGCGTTGCGACTGGCTTCATCTGTAATGTCAAAGTGTTCAAACAATTCTGTTTCAACACGCATCAGGAATGGATCAATTTTAGTGATTTCTGCAAATTCGTTCACCAGCTGATTGTAGTACTTAAAGTACGTGCTTTTCTTTCTTTGATACCAACCCAATTCCCGCGGTGGATTCATCGGGAACTCCGTCACGGTTTTTGCCCAGTCTTCATAGGCTTCGGAAAAATCGTTGTTGCTGATAATCAGGTCAGGCGTGAAAGTTTTTAGTAAGCTGCCGTCTTTCAGAGCTGAATGCAAAATCACTTCGTTGCCGGCAGAGCTTGTAATCGTTAATGGTTCTGGTAGTTCTCGCGGGATAGCCACTTTCACAGTGCGCCCACCAGCTTCGATCAAGTTTCGGATGGTGTGGACGTTTTCCCAATAGTAAGCATTATTAGTGTGCTCTTCAGTAACCAACAAAATGTTCTTAACCGCAGAACCATAGTGGTTGGTGATGTATTTTTCCATCAAGCCAATGGATGTTTCTTTGTCGGTTGGACAGATATTATTAAATCCCGCCGGAAAAATATTCGCGTCAACGTTTGAAATCTTATAACCCGAATCACGAATGTCGTAGCTTGAGTAAATAGGATGCGACAAGGTTTCTTTTTTGTTCGCAAACCACGCACAAATCTCATTCATGTTGGCTAAGGTTTGTTTATGAAGGGTTAATTTCGCCATACGGGAACTCCTGTGCCGGACCTATAAGTTCGGATCTTCTGAAGGAACTACTTTGGGAGGAAGAGGTATATTGGACTTCGGCTTCGCTGGCAAGGAGCGTTTAAGGCTGTTGCGTCGCTCAGATTCCTCAGTCAAAGGCATCGTTTCGCCACCGCTGTAAATATGCCCTTCGACCTTCTTACGTACTTCCTGAATATACTTAAAAAACTCAGCTTCAAGTTTATTCGCAGTACGCCCTTCAAAGGGACGATATAGCTCTGCCTGATCACATAAATCCAACAAGTCTGCGCCGAGACTGTTTTGCTGTGTGCGGCTTTGTGCGGATTTTACCTGCGTATAAAGATCGCGATAAACTTCTTGTAACTTTTCCAAGGAGCGCTGAGACCAAATCGGATCCTCAAGCTTTAGTGCCTTGATCAAATAGACCTGCACCCACTTTTGCCCCTGCACAAAATCAGAAAAATTATCTGCTGACAGCTGATTCGTCGAAACACTGCCCATCTGGAAATAAGTTTTTGCCAACCAGTCTTTTTGCAGTTGGGACCCTTTGGTCTCCATAACTCTTCCGATGCCCTTGTCAGCTTCCGCCAAATAAGTACGAGCTTCGTTTTCACGTCCTTGACGACCATAGACCGCTGCCAATCTGGCAGGAATTTCAGCACTTGCTGTTTCAAGGGGTAAGTTGTCGGCCATACGTTTTGCATCTAACAAGGCGGCCACTGTTTTTAAATCATCACCCAAGGATTCATACGCAAAAGACATATTGAATAAAGCCATTGCCGCGATGTTGGGCTGCTCTTTTAAAGTTCTTAAGTATATTTCGCGGTACATGTCAGCGGATTCTTGCGGCTGCCCCATGCCCAGCAAAGCCTGTGCTTCACCCATTTTCGCGGATTGATAAAAAACGGACTGAGGTTTGCGGGCAGAAAAATCACGGAACAAGATACGGGCTTCTTCAAAGCGCCCACGAGACAGAACTTTTTCTGCATTTATTAATTCAGACTCTTCGGAAGCACGCGCCAAAGTTGCGGGACTGTTCTCGGTGGATTCTATCTCGCGGTGCTTAAGAGAATCTGAAACGGTGGCACAAGCAGAAATATTTGCTGTCAAAAAAATTAGAAACCACTTCATGCTTTGCGTTCTCCAGCCTGAATGACCACGGCGAGTTCTTCAAGCCCCTTTAGATCAGAAATATCTTTCACCAAATCGGGGATACGAAACACGCGGGCGTCCTTTTTGATCTGTGCTTCAAAGGACTGATAAATCAAATCCCTTTGATTATAGTAGTTGCGCATCTGCGTGTACAGGTTCACTAAATCCTGATGCGCTTTTTGTGACTTCGTTTCCGCACCGAGGTCTAGCCAATGCGGGAAAACACGGTTTAAGATGACGGTCTTTAAGTGATAGCCACCTTTTTTGATTTCACGGGAAAAGTATTCGGCCTCTTTTAATTTGGCTTGATCGAACGCTGTGACCAAACAAAAATGCGTGGTCGGCGCCACCAACATGCGATGCACATCGGTTGTGCGCTTTTGCAACTGGCCCTGCCATTGTTCGATATTTAAGAAAAAATCACCCAGTTCGTGAATGAAATTGGAACCTGTTAAGGTTTCAAGAATTTTCAAAACTTGGCGTGTTCCCGTTTGCAAAAGACTGCCCAACAAACCTGATTTTTTCCCCGCAGGATCGCGGAACCACTTCGCAACACCTTCACTGAATAAGGCTGACAGTTTTTGCGGAGACGACAAAAAGTCTATGGCGTGCTTGGTTGGCGGAGTATCTAAAACAATCAGATCAAACTCTTGCGATTCATAACAAGAATACAGCTTTTCTAACGCCGTGAATTCTTGCGAACCACTGAGGTTGGTGGAAAGCTGTTGATACAAACGATTATTGAAAATCTTTTGCGCGGATTCTGTTTTCTTTGCCGCCCGAGCGACAAATTCGTCGAAAGTTTTTTTGTGATCAATCACAGAGGCAAAAAGCTCGCCCTTAAAATTTTGGCCTGGTACTCGGGTGATGTCTTTACTGCCTTCGATCCCTAAGGTCTGCGCCAAGCGCTTAGCCGGATCAATTGTCAGGACTAAAACTTTTTTACCTTCCTGGGCCGCCATCACCGCCAGGGACGCAGCAATCGTGGTTTTACCCACGCCGCCACTGCCGACACAGACTAAGACTTTGGTGTTTGCAAAAATGGCTTCACTCATTTTAAAGCCTCCGCGATTTTTTCCACCAAGGGCCAGGATTTTGTTTCAAAGATTAACGGAATACTTTTAATTTTGTCTGTCAGCTTCGCAGCCTTTTCGTGCATGCCCGACTGATGCTCGGCCTGATGAGCCAAGTAAGCAGCAAATTTGCCTAAATCAGAATTTTCGTTTTTAGCCTCTTGCACCGAGGCAAGTGGCACGGTGAGACTGACCA
>CAMLMF010000130.1 GCA_946480995.1 uncultured Bdellovibrio sp.
AGAGAAATACCAGTTCGTGTTGTCATTTATAAGCAGTCGAATCGCGACGTTCTTTTCGGAAATAGCCGGCTTAAATATCTCGGTCACGTCTTGAACCAAGAAATGCAAATCAAACGGCTGAGGATCTAGTGTCACTTTGCCGGCTTCGATTTTAGAATAATCTAAAATATCATTGATTAGCATCAACAAAGATTCTGCAGAACGCTTGACCGTGCCAACATACTCTTTTTGTTCTGAGTTCAGAGGCGTATCTGCAAGCAGCGTCGTCATACCGATCACACCATTCATAGGTGTGCGAATTTCGTGGCTCATCGCCGCCAGGAAGTCTGATTTTTTAAGGGACGCATCCAACGCCGCTTCGCGGGCGCGCTGCCATTCCTGTTCGATCATCTTGCGGCGACTGACGTCACGGAAGACCACCAGGGCGCCATCAATGCCGCCATCAATCCCATTTAATGGACGGCTGCTGACGCTGATATACACACCTTCTGCATGTGTGTCATTTTGCACGTAAATTTCTAAATCGTCTAATTGTTCGCCTCGTAAAGAGCGATGAAATGGCAATTGTTTGCGGGAATAAATTTCGCCACTTGCAGCATCATAAAAACCCAATTCCTGAGAGCTGGCTTCAGATCCGACGTCTTTAATGCGCGTGCCGATGATTCTTTGTGCCGCCGCATTGTAATGCGTGAAGCGGCCTTTGGCGTCGACAACGATCAGGGCTTCACTCATCGAGTTCAGAATTGTATCGAGCAGAATCGACCGGCTTTGCAGGCGCTGTGAACGCTGCGTTTGACGACGCAACTCTTGCCCCTGCCATAGGCGACTTAGGAACACCAAGAACAGACACCCGGCAAAAACGGACAAAGCAACATCCCAACGCAAAAATGTCGGGATGCCAGGTTTGCCAGCGCCCAGCAACACATCCAAAGATTGCAGAATTCCCGCGCTTGCCGGCAATCTTCCTGAAACTGCTTTGCCTTTTTGTCGCAATGTCAGATTTTCATTCACCGCTTCAAAGTGGGCACGCAGATTTTTATTTATTTCGGAAACCTGTTTGTACACTTCCGGATTGGTGCTCGAATACTGAATCAACTGGCGCATATGGAAATTCAACTGCCCCAAATGTTGATTGTAAGCTGTTAGATCTTGTTCGCGTCGTGACTTGATAAAGGCTTTTTCGGCATCCGAAGCTTGAACGACGGTGTCCTTGATTTTTTCAATGGTGGTGCGAGCTTCTGACGACAAGGCGTTTGCAGCAGACGGCGCTTTAGTGATGGCAAAACCGTGCACTTTAAAGAAATAAAATGACACCAGCAAGGCCCCAAGAAGACCTAGTTCAACACCGAAGCTTTGAATAAATTTACGAAAAACAGAGACCGAACCCATAGACGGCGTTTCGGCATTTTTCGAAGGCAAATGAAGGCCCGTTTCATTTGCTAGACTTAGGCCGCACACCAACTGAAACTAACTGCGGTTGCAAAAGCTTCTGGACGTCCTGTGGGGACATGGAAACCAAAAAGCCGCGCTTCCCCCCGTTGATATAAATTAAATCTAAATCTAAGATCGATTTTTCCATAAAGACGGGCATTTTTTTGCGCGTGCCAAAGGGCGAGGTCCCACCAACTTGATATCCCGAATGGCGATCCGCGACTTCAGGCTTGCAAGGTGAAATGGTTTTAACGCCCAAATCACGGGCCAATTGTTTCGTCGATACTTGCAGATCTCCGTGCATTAAAACGATCAGGGGTTCTTTATCGTCCTTTTCCATGATCAACGTTTTAATCACGCTGTGCTCAGGCACGCCGAGCTCCCGTGAGGACACTGACGTTCCGCCTTTTTCTTCATAGGTAAAAAGATGACTTTGATATAAAATCCCCGCCTCTTGCAGTTCGCGAATGGCCAAGGTCATCGGCGGCTTTTCTTTTTCACTCATGTTGCGACCTTTCCCACGCATTTCCGTGCGAACTTCATAAACGGATTATCTTCGCCTAATATTTTTAGCAATTTTTTTTCTGCGACGACAGGATCTAAACCTTGTGCTTCCAACCACAGGTCTTCAAAAATATTTTGCGTTGCCGCCATATTCAGTGACGGAAAGCTAGAGTCTTCGACCTCGCCAAAACCTACCAAAAAAAGCCCTTTCCACAAAGGCTTCATCGCACGGTTGTAATGGCTTTCCATCATCTTGCCCTGCCAACCCAGATTTTCTTTAATAATTTTTGTCGATTGCGGAGAATCCAACAAAAAACTATCCAGCGCCTCTTGCGACGCCCGCGGCAAAACGACTTGCCCCTTTGCGGAGCCTATAAATGCGAGAAGGCACACGAACACTTCACGCGAAAAAAAAGTCGCGCGATTTTGAAACCATTTGGCATAAATGACTTTTTTAGAGCGCGAAAGCTCTTCACGTAAAATCCACAATTCACTAACACGATCGTCACCATTTTCATCCCAAGCCCAGCGCATCGGAGTGCGCGGATAAAGCTCGGACCACAGGCTTTTCGGTTCTTTGCGATTCTGCAAAGGATAAACGAGCAAGCATCCTTTGTTTTCTATGGCTGCGATCATTTTTTGTTTTTTCTTTGGCGTGCTCATAGAAAAACTCTAATAGGAATCAGGCACAGTGGCTAGTTATTGCTCTCTTCTGTGTCATCAAATTTGAGATCCAAAAAATCCAGCAATGAAGCTTCGATTGGCTTAGGAAATTCCGGCGAAACGCGACGTAGGATGCGCCGCTGACGAGCCATGACATAAATGGACGGACGATCAATGCGCAATTTGCGCGGATTCGGCAAAACCGCCGCGATCAAAGAAGCTTCCGCTGGCGTTAATTTTTTCGCACTCTTTTTAAAATATTTTTGTGCGGCCGCCTCGACGCCGTAAACTCCAGGACCCATTTCGATCACATTTAAATAAACTTCTAAAATGCGATCCTTAGGCCAAACCAACTCAATTAAAACCGTGTAGTAAGCCTCAAACCCCTTACGCACCCAATCGCGCCCTGGCCACAGAAAAACATTCTTTGCCGTCTGTTGCGAAATGGTGCTGGCACCTTTGATACGCTTACTGGTTTTGTTGTACTTCATGGCTTTTTGAATCGCATCGAAATCAAAGCCGTTGTGTTCAAAAAAACGATAGTCTTCTGCTTTTAAAACAGCCTTTTGCACTGACGGCGAAATATCTTCTAAACCCACCCAGTCTTTGGTGATCCCGACAAACTCCCCTGCCGCCAGCCCCTGCATCGTTCGCCACACCATCAGCGGAGTCGCTGGCACCGGCACAAAACGATAAAACAAAACCATGCCGAGACTGCCCACAAAGAACAGCAGCATCGCTTGCCATATCCATTTTCTGACCTTCAGCCAAAACTCTTTCATCTTACAATAAACCTGCCTGAACAATCTCTATCCAGTATTCATCAGGATCACGAATGAACGCGATGTTCTTCATGCCTCCCTGGCCTAATTTTTTTTGAAAGGTGACATTCAATTTTTCAAAGCGCGCACAGGCCGCCTGAATGTCTGGCACTGTGATACAAATATGACCGAAGCCGCGAGGTTCGGTATTGCCATTGTGATAAGGTGTTTTGTCCTGCTCTTCCGTGCCCCAATTGTGAGTCAGCTCTAAAACGGCTTCCCGACCAAAGGTATAGCGCGCGTTGGCTTCATTGTCCTCAGGCACTGCCGTACCTTCGGGTACGTAAGCCACAAAGAATAAAGAAAACTTCCATTCGGCAAAGTCTAATTGGCGTACCAACTTCATACCTAAAACGCGAGTATAAAAATCCAATGAGGCTTTGGGATCTTTAACACGTAACATCGTATGGTTGAATTTATATCCTTGCGTCTCTGACATGTTCGAACTCCTGCGTGTCCTAGTGATAGCATATTTTTGACAGCACTTCAAAGAAAGCTCGACGAGATCGGACTGAGATTTAGTTGAGTCTGTGCGATAGGACGACTACAGTTTTAACATGAGCAAAGAAGTTTGGACATCGCGAGGCCTCCAAGTCTTGGTGATTGCCCTTTTATATTTCCTTACGGGAAAGCTGGGGTTGCTGTGGGCAATGCCGCCAGGATATGCTTCGCCCGTGTGGCCCCCTGCAGGTTTAGGACTTGCAGCCTTGCTTTTGTGGGGGCAGAACCGCTGGCCTGGAATTTTTCTAGGCTCGTTACTTATTAATCTCACTTCCACACGATTGAACCCCGGCGACGTCAATCATCTTGGCATCGCGCTGGCCATGGCCCTGGGAAATACCATGAGCCTTGTGATTGCGGGCAAACTTATTCGACGATTCCTCAATTTTCCCAAGCCTTTTTTTCTTGAACGTGATTGTATTTTATTTCTAGTGATCGCGGGACCCTTCGCGGCCCTGATCAGCTCCAGTTTAGGAATCATGGCCCTCGCCCTAGGACATCAAGTGCATTCGGCCAATATCTTTATGAACTGGCTGCACTGGTTCGCCGGGGACGCGACCGGAGGACTACTTTTTAGCCCCTTGGGTTTGATTTTCTCTAAAGACTCGCGCGCCTTCTGGATCCGCTCAGCAAAGACCGTCATCGTGCCCATCTTTATTTGTTTTGGTTTGGTCGTGGGGGCACTTCACTATTTAAATCGTATTGAAGACCAGCGAATTCTTGCCGATTTTCAAAAAAAATCAGACTTAGCCTATAACCAAATGGAAAAGAGCGTCCTGACTCACCAAGCGATCTTGACCACCTTGCGCAGTTTTTTCGCGAATTCAGAGACAGTCACTTACGACGAGTTTCAAGATTTTACAAAAACCTTAAACGCCAACAATCCGGAAATTCAAACATTAGGATGGATCCCGGCCAATCCGCAACAAAGTGACAGTTTTAAAACACGCTTCGTCGCTCCTCCTGAAGTGAATAAGTTTTTCTTAGAACCCCAATACGTTTTTTCGCCAGAAATTCAAAATATTTTTCAAAGGGCTCGCAACTCGAACAGCTTGATTAGTCTTGCGCCCATTTCAATCCCCGAGTTAGATCTCTCGCCTTTACTTATTTTAGCGCATGGACATAAAAGTGGCGTCTTATTCGCGGTGATCCGCTTACAACAACTTTTAGACTCTACAATGGAAATCATCGGGGATTCCAGCTATCGAATCACTATTAACCATGCCAGCAGTCCGCCGGGTCACTCCCCAGAAACGATCGTGGATTCATTAACACGCGCCACCCAGGATGCGCGCAAGCACTTTTCACCCACGACGACGACATCGCATCTTTTGACCGTAGGCAATCTGGCTTGGACCATTCATATATCGCAAGATGCTTCTTTGCGCACAAGTTCACGTTTTCATACGGGATTGTTTTTGGTCTCGATGATTGTTTTCACATTTTTGATTTGTTCTATCTTGCTTTCCATTGCCAACGGTTTCGTCAAGGTTCAGGAAATCGTAAAACAAAAAACTTTGCACCTCAACGAACTCAATGCGCGCCTAGAAAAGGCTTCGCAGACCAAGTCCGAATTTTTAGCGAATATGAGCCACGAAATCCGCACGCCGTTAAATGTTCTTTTAGGGATGGCCGACTTACTTGAGGACACTCCTCTTGATAAAGAGCAGCGTTACTATATTGATATTTCCAAAAAGGCCGGCGCGAATCTTCTTAGTATCGTAAATGATATTTTAGATATCTCTAAAATCGAAGCCGGTCTTTTAACTTTAGAAAAAACTGAAGTCGACATTGTCGAACTGACCACCGAAGTCTATGAAATGTTTTTACCTAAAGCACAGACGAAAAATCTGCGTCTGTCTTTGCAAATCAAAGACGAAGTCAAAAATATTTATCTTGGGGACCCAACACGCATCCGACAAATTGTTTCAAACTTAGTTTCAAATGCCTTAAAATTCACCGCGCAAGGACACGTGGACATCATAGTTTCTGAAAACTATGATCCACAGCGTCCCGGTAATCTTCTTTTTGAAATTTCCGATTCAGGCATTGGTATTCCCAAAGAAAAGCTTACTCAACTCTTCCATCCCTTCACGCAAGCAGACTCAACAATCACCCGAAAGTTCGGCGGCACAGGCTTAGGACTGTCCATTTGCAAGCGTCTGACCACAATGATGAACGGTGATATCACAGTCAAAAGCAATGCCGTTGCGGGCAGCACCTTTAGCTTCACTTTGGATTTGCCAAAAGTTCGTCCCGCAGGGCCTCAACAAACAAAACGAAAAGAGAGCGAACATCGTGCCGCAAAAGCCGCAGGCCCCACCGCTTTAAAAATTTTGCTGGTTGATGACACCCTCGACAACCGCGACTTAGTAAAAGCTTATTTAAAAAATACCCATCACGTCGTGCTGGAGGCCGAAAATGGCCAAGAAGCACTGCAAATCTTTAAAACAGAGCCCTTGGATTTAATTTTGATGGATATGCAAATGCCTGTGATGGATGGAATGGTGGCCACCGAAAAAATCCGCGCTTGGGAAAAAGCCCACGATTTGCGCCCCATCCCGATCTGGGCTTTGACGGCATACGCCTTAAAAGAAGAAATTGAAAAGAGCCTTGAAGTTGGGTGCAATTTGCATCTAGTAAAACCTATAAAACGCCAAGATCTGCTGCATCACTTACAAGATTTGATCTCTTAAAGCGGAGCCAACCTGCCACCACTTCCCCTGGCCTAGCCCTTGCTATAAGGGATTCCAGGTAACGGTTGTCACCGGGGGATAAAAGACATGTGGCGTAGAATAGCACCTTTGACATTCTTGACTCTGACTCTAGCAATGGCATTTGTCGCCAATGCTCAATCACCTGCAGGTGTTCGAGTGCACAGCTTGCAAGCAATGGGGTCAGGATGCCCCGCAGGCTCCCACAACGTCACCATCTCACCAGATGGCCAAACTTTCTCT
>CAMLMF010000131.1 GCA_946480995.1 uncultured Bdellovibrio sp.
TTGACGGCTTCAGCTGGTTTTGCCATCACTATTCCAGGCGAAAATATCAGCGCTAAAGAATTAGTGCGCAGAGCAGATACGGCTCTGTACGCGGCCAAACGCAGTGGCAAAAATAAGGTGTGCTTCTACGAATCCGAGCAGGCTCCGGTGGTGGAGTTGCCTTCGGCTTCCAGAAAACAGCGCAAGGCTGCGGGTTAATTATTGACGAAATCCGGGGGATCAACGAAAACCCCTATATATGACAAATTCAATCGTAAAATCAGCTGACAGTATTCGTAACCGAGCCGCGTGGATTTCGGCGATTGCCAGCATATTAATTTTTACGATGAAAATTGTTGCTTACAAGATCACCGGTTCAACGGCTGTTCTTTCTGATGCTCTCGAAAGTATCGTCAATGTCGTGGCTTCGATCGTGGCTCTTTTTGTCATTCGGTTTGCGTCTCAACCTGCGGATTCAAGTCATCCCTATGGACATGGCAAGGCCGAGTCCTTTTCATCGACCTTCGAGGGAGGGATGATCCTTTTTGCGTCGATTATGATCATCGGCGAAGCGGCCAAAGCGTTGCTATTTCATGAACCGACCCAAAAGCTTGAGTTAGGTTTAGCCATTGTGGCGGGGGCGGCACTTTTGAACTTGGTGTTGGGTCTTTATCTGAAAAGAGTCGGAACGACTCATCACTCAGAGGCTTTGCGCGCAAGCGGAGCCCATGTTTTGTCGGATGTGTGGACCACAGTGGGTATCATGGCGGGGCTGGGCCTTGTCTTAGTGACAAATATTTCTTGGCTAGATCCGTTGATCGCCATTGGCGTTGGTCTGCAATTGGCTTTTTCTGGTTATAAAATAGTGCGTGGGTCTTTAGGCGTTCTAATGGACGAGCAAGACGAAGATATCCTGAGTGATCTTGCGAATTCTTTGAATAAAAATCGGACCGCGGGGATTATCGACATTCATCATTTGCGCACGATTCGTTCGGGGCGCTTTCACCACGTTGATGCCCACTTAGTGGTGCCTGAATATTGGGATATTGCTCACGTCCATGGGGTGATCGAAGAGTTTGAAGACCATGTCGTGCGTGACTATGATTTCGACGGAGAGCTCGCTTTTCACTTAGACCCTTGTAAAAAATCGTATTGTGCGGTTTGCGATGTCGAGCAATGTCCAATTAGACAAGAACCTTTCCGCCAGGCCCCTCATTTCACGGTGAAAAGCTTGACCGGAGCGCCACAGCCGACTAAGCAAGGGGCTTATGGCATTGATAACGACTCCGTCCCTGCGAAGAAGAATTAATATAACCACTGACCTTCCGAAACAAAACGCATACACCTTGGCTTTAAATGGTGAATATGCTCATGTTGCTTTTGATGAAATGCGGGCTCCGCATAACAAAGGCAAATGGCGTTCGGATGTTTTAAAAGCCGATGCTTCTTTGCCTTTGGATGTTGAGGTTGGAACTGGGAACGGAACTTACTTTGCGTATCACGCAAAAAAGCATCCACAGCGTCTTTTGGTGGGCTTAGAACTTAAGTACAAACCACTGATTCAAACGATTCGCCGCGCCTTAAATGATGGTTGCAAGAATGCCGCTATCGCGCGTTATCACGCCTTCAATATCGATGAGCTTTTTACTGAAGGCGAAATCGACAATGTTTACATTCACTTCCCAGATCCTTGGACTTCTCCTAAAAAGCCCAAGAATCGCTTCGTGTGTAAGCAGAATTTAGAAGTTCTTTATAAATTGCAAAAACCAGGCTCGTTCATTAACTTCAAGACCGATTCTTTGGATTACTTTTTGTGGGCAATGGATGAGATCCGTCAAGCGCCGTACAAAATTGTTTTTGAGACTCAGGATTTGCATAATTCCGAAATGAACGCGGAAAATTTTCAGACAGCGTTTGAAAAGATCTTTATGCGCGAGGGAATCAAAATCAACATGGTGCGCTTACAAAAAGTTTAAATTCAAAAAACCTTGAGGGGGGTTGTATGAATTTGAAGGCTTTGGTCTGCGCTATTCTTGCCAGCACGTTGTTAGCGGCATGCTCTGAAAAAAAATCTGACACGACAATTGAATTTATCGGTGGAAGCCCAGATGCTTTCGCCATCACCGTAGCGGCAGCTCCACCAGCAGATGAGTGGATTCGTCCGACGGATTGTCGCGCGAACATCGCGCAAATTATCTGTGAAGTAGAGCCTGAGCAAAGTTGGGGCAACCCATTAGACCGCGTCTGTCTTGGTGGTGAACAAAAATATCAAAAGGCTTTTGAAGACATTTACGATGCCTTAGATCCTATCAATCAAAAAATGTTCTGTTCATTAAGACGGATCTTTGTTGAAAAAGAGTTCTATGCGACAGGCTATGCAAGTCTAGTGCGCTTCAGGAAAGACGGCAAAGTGGCCGTCCTGCCTGGTGCGATCATGGGCGTGCGTAAAAGTGTACTTCAGGCAAACCCGAGTCTGCCTCAGTGGGCCAGCTGGAAAGAGCAGTTGAACTTCGTCGCTATTCCGCAGGAGTTCACGACACCTTTGGAATATCCGCGTTTCGATGGTCAAAAGCCACCCAGCTTGCTGTTAGATATTGTCGTACACGAGTTTGGCCATATGTTAGATTTTGCTAACTCCATCAACGAAGAATCCTTTGGTGTTGCGGATTGTTTGAAGGAAGATATTAAGTCAGAAGACGAATATTTCGAAAAATGTAAACCCTATGCGCGACCAGGAACTTGGACTGATATCAGTTGGAAAGACGGACGTACAGCTAAGCCAGAAAAAGATTTCGCCGGTCGCAATAAGTTATGTTTTTACAACTGCGTAAATCGCATGGATCTGCAAACCGAGATGGTGCCTTTTTATCAAGGACTTGCGCAATCTGACTTTGTGACAAGTTATGCCGCTTCAAATTACATGGATGATTTTGCTGAAGCGTGGGCTGTGCGCTGGATGGTAGAAACGTTGCGAGGTGATCTTTCAATCAAGGCAAGTCCAACGGTTGAAGTGCAAATGAAAGACATCTATGAGTCTGCAAAGTTCAAAGTGAAGCGTGATTACATGGATACTTTTGTGCAAGGTGAAATCAAGTACCCGTAACTACAGTTCCATTTACCAATAGGAGGCATCGACTGTGATGTCTCGGAGGACTTCGGTTTGACAACTGATGCGTATATTTTTAGCAAGGTTGTCTTTTTCTTTTAAGAATTGTTCGGTGTCGTTTTCGGCTGAAAGATTCTCAGCACCCTCAATAATTTGGATCTTACATTTCGCGCAAACCCCGTCGCCGTCGCAACTGGAAGCCACGGGCAAGCCCGCATCAAGCAGAGACTTCATCAGGTTTGCGCCGGACGCAACCTCATAAGGAACGTGATTCTTTTTAAATGAAATTAAGGGCATGGCCCATTGTAGCTGACGCGGTCCAAAATGCGCAAACAACTAATGTTACAGGGTCCTAGTTGTGATAGCCTTAAGGGATCAAATTTGAGCCTAATTCATGAGGATTCTATGAGCGAAACCATCAAGCAAGATACAAAAATTGAAAACGTCATTATTATCGGTTCCGGCCCTGCTGGATTAACTTCGGCGATCTATACTTCGCGCGCCAATCTTGAACCTTTCATGATCGAAGGTGAAGAAGCGGGCGGACAGTTGATGACAACGACCGAAGTTGAAAACTTCCCGGGTTTTGATCATGGCATCACGGGTCCTGATTTAATCACGGTCATGCGTAAACAAGCAGAGCGCTTCGGGACACGCTTTTTAACTCGCAATGTGACCAAAGTTGATTTTTCTCAGCGCCCTTTCAAAGTGTGGGTGGGTGAAAAACTGTACTTAGCAAAATCAATTATTATTTCAACCGGCGCCAGCGCAAAATATCTTGGTCTGCCGTCTGAAAAACAATATGCCAACCGCGGTGTTTCCGCTTGCGCTACTTGTGATGGCGCCTTCTTCCGTAATCAAGAAATTGCGGTTGTAGGTGGTGGTGATACAGCGATGGAAGAAGCTCAATTCTTGACTCGTTTTGCATCTAAAGTTTTCTTGATTCACCGTCGCGATCATTTCCGTGCTTCAAAAATCATGGCTGATCGTGCGATGAAAAATCCAAAGATCGAAGTTATTTGGAACACCGAAGTCACTGAAGTGTTGGGTGACGGTAAAGGTATGACTGGGGCTAAAATTAAAAATCTGGTGGACGGTACTGTCAAAGAACTTCCGGTAACAGGTCTTTTCCTAGCCATTGGCCATAAGCCGAATACGGATTTATTTAAAGGTGTCCTAGACATGGATGAAACTGGCTATTTGATCACACAGGCAAATACCACATATACTAACATTCCAGGAGTGTTTGCGGCAGGCGACGTTCAAGATCACGTCTATCGCCAAGCAATCACCGCTGCAGGTACAGGATGTATGGCGGCGATTGATACTGAAAGATGGCTTGAGGCTCAAGAAGCTTCTCACTAAGGGATGTATGAAGGATAAAAAGATCAACACCAAGGATTTAGTGCAAAAAATCGAAAAGATGACCAAGGCCCGCATCGCCGGACAAGATGTGGTTTCTTTGGATTCATTTCGTGAAGCGAAAAAGAAGCTAGATCCTAAGGTCATTCTGGTCATCGAAGACGATGAAACAATGCGCTTGGCAATGAAGCGCATTTTGGAAACCGAAGGCTATGTGACGAAGCTTGCAGCCGACGGAACGGAGCTTTCTACAGCTTTGGATGACAACCCTGTTGATTTGATTTTAATGGACGTCGGTCTTCCATGGGTGAACGGCTTTGAGTTGGCGCAGCTTTTAAAAGAGCACAAAGACTTAAAGAAAATCCCGTTGGTGTTTGTTTCCGGCAAAGCCTCTGAAGAAGATATGAAAAAGGCCTTCGAAATAGGTGCTGACGATTACATCAAAAAACCTTTCGATGTCGAAAAACTTAAGAAAACAGTGCACACCCTTTTAAAGCTCAGCGAATCGCCGACTTAGCTTGCAGCTCGACTGGCAGTCTTAATCTTGGACTAAGGTATTGAACCAAGTTGAGATTGCTAGATCCTTCCATACTTTCCCAACGTTTCCTGGTTAAAATAGAGACTCATGACACGTCGAAATCTGGTTATTTTAATTGTACTTTTTGGGGCGGCCGTTTTCTTTTGGCAAAGCACTTTGCGCAAGTCAAAAGAGCAAGGTTCCGCTGCGCTGTCCTCTGCGCCGGAAGCGACTTCGTCACAGCAGCAGAACTCGCAAACTTCACCTTCCGCATCTCCCACTGGCGTGCCTTCCCGGGAAACCGCCGTCGCTGAAATGCAACCACGTGAAGCGCGCCAACCGCGGGTGCAATCACGTGACAAAGCAACCGACACCAAAAATGCTCAATTGTACGCTTCTGAATTATTCGCCGACACTTCTTGGAAAGTATGGGCGGGAGTTAGCGCCGTACTAAAAAAGAACGGCACGCCTCAGAAAAACGTAAAGGGTGAAGTGAATGGCTATTATATAGTGGAAGATGGTGCTGCGGTCAGTGCGACGCAATTTTCTGCAAGTCATCCTTTGGTTGCTATCGACACTCGCTTAGACACCGTTGGAGTCGTCACAGGCATTTTCACTGTGGTTTTAAAGAGTGGAGTTTCGGCGGACGTGTTGGCGCAAATTCCTGAAATAAAAATCGTGAACGAATTTCCCCAGATAAATACTTACTATGTCACAGCAAGCAAAGAGCCCTTTGATTTGGTTGCTTTGAAGGAGTTTTTAAGAAACGAACCTGGTGTTGCCGAAGTTCAACCTGAAATATTGAGTCGACGCTATGAAAAATATTAGTCGTCGAGCGCAAGTACTTATCGGTCTTGTCGGGTGCAGTCTGGTGACTGCCGTCTTCTTTACCAATTGTGCAAAGAGTGGATTTGAAGCCGCGCGAGGAAATGTGACGGGCTTAGATCCGTTCCTGGAATACGCGTGGCATATTAATAATTCCGCACAAAAAGTTTTTTCGACAGAAGCAGGACTTGCGGGAATTGACCTAAATTTAAAACAGACGTGGACCGAGGGTATTTCTGGCAAGGGCATCAAAGTTTTAATTTCAGATGATGGGGTTGAAGATGCCCATGAAGATTTAAATAAGAATTATCTGACCTCGGGTGTTTCGAAAGATTATACCAAGGCAGCCCCTTATTTAGCATCAACATCTGCGCCGATTTCGACTGACGATGATCATGGGACAGCAGTGGCTGGTTTGGTCGCTGCGGTGGCAGGCAATGCCGTGGGTACCAAGGGTGTCGCCTTTGAAGCCTCGTTGGTGTCAGCAAACTTTTTGTCTTCGGTTGTGAATCAGACAAATGCGATGTTGGTTGACCAGGCCTCTGGAGATTTTGATATCTACAATATGAGTTGGGGCAGTTCGCAGAATAACTTGGTAACACCGGTAGCAGCTTTTCAAAATCAGTTGCGTTCGGGGGTGACATCGGGTCGGTCGGGCAAAGGTGCTATTTACGTAAAAGCCGCAGGCAATGACTTTATGGTTTATTGCAAAGGTTCGACTTCAGAATATTGTGTGGGCAATGCAAATTTTGACTCGGACAATTCGACGCCCTTTACGATTTTAACTTCGGCAATGAATGCTTCGGGTTTTGCCTCGAGCTATTCTTCGGTGGGGTCCAATGTTTGGGTTGCTTCGTTCGGTGGAGAATACGGAGACGATGCACCGGCGATGTTTACCACAGATCGTACGGGTTGCAGCAAAGGCTTTGCGATGTCGACGATCTTAAGTAAGGTGGCTTTTGAAAAAGGCAGCAATGGTAACACGGGCTGTAATTATACGGCTGTTTTTAATGGAACTTCTGCAGCAGCCCCGGTTTTAAGTGGCGCGATCGCCCTAATCCTGCAGGCA
>CAMLMF010000132.1 GCA_946480995.1 uncultured Bdellovibrio sp.
CTTAAAGAGAAGCTGTCTGGATTATCACCTTCATAAATGGTGTATTTGGCTAAAGCTCCCAGGCTTAACGTTTTGCCCTCAACCTTTGTGACAGGAATGTCAAAACCGACCATCGGGGCAGAAACTAAATAGCCGATTGAATTAATCATCGCGACACCTGCGCCAAGACCCACATAGCTGTTTTTAATCACGGGAATATCGCCACCAAAATTATATGCGCCTTTTAATAGAAAGTTGTAGCGATCCTGTGTGTCTTCATTGTCATTTTGATAAGTGTTGTGATTGATTTCGACTCCAGCGGAAAATGGAATCATCGGTTGAAAGCCAATGTCTAATCCATACTCAGTGCCAGTGCGACTGGACCCTTCAGGCGAGTTACCTCCTAAGAAGGCAGAGATATGTGCTTTTAGCTCATCTTGGCTTTGCACCGGGCGGGGTTGCACAAAGGTGTTAGATCCAGTTTCTGTCCATCCTAAAGAGGATATTAACAGAGCAGTTACAAACGTTCCTAGCGACAGTAGTTGCTTTTTCATGATGTTTCCTTTCGTTGAATAAAGCGAGTTACTCAGGGTCATGCAATTCAACAAAGCAAAGTGTGTTCCATTGTTTAAAGGACTTCTTTTGTAGCTAAAAACGATTTCACAAATTGGTTGCGGGCGATCTTGGACTAAGAAACATAACACTGGGGTCTTTTGCCACGTAGTAAGTTGGCCTAGTCCCTGTTGAAACACAGGTCGGTGTCAACACAGGAAAGTGTTAATCTAGGCAAATTGCAGGAGGTTGTTATGAGCTTTCGTAGTGATTTTGAACAAGCCAGAGATTTTTTAATTCTTCATCGGTCCGACTATAGCTATGCCTACAATAATTTTCAGTGGCCCCATGTTGAAAATTTCAATTGGGCCCTAGATTACTTCGATCCTATGGCCCTGGACAATGATGCCATCGGCTTGTGGATAGTTGATGAAAAAGGCGAGCAGCAAAAATACTCTTTTGATGCTTTATCGAAAAGGTCAAACCAAGTTGCGAATTTTCTGCGGAACCTCGGTGTGCAAAAAGGAGATTCGCTTTTCTTATTAATCGAAAACGATGTCGCTTTGTGGGAACTGATGTTAGGTGCCATGAAAATCGGTGCAGTCCTTGTGCCCAACAATCCCTTGCTGACTCAAGCCGAACTTAAAGATCGTTTAGATCGCGAAAAAGTTAAATTGATTGCGACCTCAAAGAAGCACGCTGATAAATTCAATGTTTCAGAATCAAGCGTGGCCGCTGTCGTAGTCGATGAGGACGTAGAGGGTTGGGTTTCTTATTCCTCTTCCTTCAAAGAGAGCATTGAATTCGAACCCTCGGCGCGGGTCAAAGCCACGGATCCGATGGTTCGCTACTTTACCTCCGCCAATACGGTGAAACCTAGAATCGTGGAACATTCTTACGGAGGATTTCCTATCGGCCATTTGTCGACGATGTATTGGATTGGTCTGCGTCCTGGAGATGTGCATTTAGGTGTTAACTCTATGGGATGGGCGATGCATGACTGGAATAACTTTATTGTTCCGTGGAATGCTGAAGCGACCATTTTTATTTATAAAGAAGATCGCTTTAGTGCTAAGGCGATTTTAGAAACTTTAAGCAGCTATCCAATCACGACATTCTGTGCACCGCCAACTGTGTGGCGCATGTTAGTGCAAGAAGACATCGCCTCGTATCCGGTGCGCTTGCGCGAAGTCGTCAGCACCGGAGAACCACTAAGCGCCGAAATTATTTCCCGTGTGCATCGTTCTTGGGGTTTGTTTGTGCGCGAAGGTTACGGACAAACCGAAACAGCCACACTTATTGGAATTCCTCCAGAAGAAAAAGGCAGCTTCGGAACAATGGGCAAGGCTTTGCCGGGATTTAAAGTCTCCTTGCTTAATGCCGAGGGAGCCGAAGGGGACGCTGGGGAAGTTTGTGTGGATATCAAAGATCATCCTTGGGGAGTTGTTTCCGGTCTTGATAGCAGCGCACCTTATTATCATACCGCAGATTCAGCTTATTTAGATGAAGGTGGTAATTATACATTCTGTGAACGTATCGACGGTTTATTTAAGTCATCCGACTATCGCATCAGTCCGTTTGAGCTAGAATTTGTTCTTAAAGATTATCCAGCGATTCGCGAAGCTGTGGTCATTCCAAGTCCTGATCCTGTGCGGGATGCTGTGCCGAAAGCATTGATTTCCCTTGTCAAGGGTACTGAACCGACGAAAGAGCTGGCTTTGGATATTATGAATTTTGCGCGTTTAAGATTGTCGCCATTTAAACGCATTCGTCGTATTGAATTTATGGATATCCCAAAAAATACCAACGGTGAAATTCCGCGCAGTGAGCTGGCGCACATCGAGCGCACCAAAAGGCTTAGCGGAGAAACCTCACCCTACGAGTTTTCAGAAGACGATACGAAGATCCGTTTGGATGAGGCGTGGGCTCAAGAGTTACCTTAAGATGGAGGGCTGCTACGTGGGCTTATTAGCGCACGTAGCAAGGTGTGGTTCGCAAATTATTTCCCAAGATCAACGACACTATTTGCCCACGGCCGTCGTGGGCAAAGCGAAGCCAGTGTCCATAATAATCATCTAAATCAATCTTAATATCTTCACCCAGTCCACTCCATTGGTTCGCATTTTTTTGTAGACCGTATTTTGCCGTGTCGGGAATAGTGAAATTCATTTTCAGTCCGTCATCAAAGCCGTTCGAGTTAAAAGTGACCTCTAAAGTTTCAACCCACTGCTGGCTTCCAGAAAATTTTCTTAAGGTGCGCGAGTTGCGCGTCTTTAAGGTGCACAACATGTGCGGTGCCATTTTGCTAGAGCCTAATGTTTTTGAAATGAAATCGAACATCTCAGGTGTTAATTTTTTAGTCGCCTTGGGTGCATCATCAATCATCGGAACTTCTTGTGCATTGACTAGGGAATCTGCGAAATAAACGATCGCGGCAATAATAACCATCCAACGAAGCATGTGAATCCTCCGCTAGTGAGTATCACTGGTGCATCTTTCAATGTCGAATTGCGAATATTGATGTGAACCATAAGAGTTTCTTTGTGGACAGAATGTCGTTTAGAAACTAAAAGCGGGCGCCGTAAAAAAGCTGCAGAGTTAATACAGTTGAATACAGATCAAGCTTGCCAAGGCGTGAGTACAAAACATCGCCAAAGACTCTGCCTCCCCAGGTTTCGTCCTGTGTGTTGCGTGCGAGTGTAACGCGAAATCCAGCTTTGCCGGAAAGGCCGTAAGTTTGTTCAACATTCCCTTGGCGGTCTTCGCTGATTTGTCTTTGCGCCGCGGGACCTATGGAGCCTTGTGCAGAAAAAATTGTATTTTCATTGGCAAGAATCCAACTGTGTCCGTAACCGAAAGTTCTGCCATCGCTTAATAATGACAACTTGTGCACGTCGGGAAATGTTTGAATCGCGTCAGGTTCTGAACCAATGATGATCTCTTCACCCATATCGATGATTAAGTGATTTGCAAAGGGCATCACATACCAACTGCCGCCGTTGTATTTCGGAATTTTTGTGTAATCAAAAGCTGCACGGGGATTGTAATCATTCTGATCAAAAACATAATAAACATTGACGCCGATATTGTTCACGCTGGCCTTCGGGAATTGTGTGTAGCGTTCGGCTTTGTTGAAAGAAAGCTCATGCACGGGATTTCCGGCATAAAAGCCTTTGTAAGCTTGATAGTAAATATCCATTGGCTGCTGAAATAGTTGAGTGTGCAGAATATAAGTTTGCTGTTGCGAAGGACCCCGGCGATCAGTTTCTTCCTTTGGAATTGGCAAAGAAAAAGCTGCCGAAATTTGTGTTCCTTTCCAGCCTGCAGTTAAGCCTAAGCGCGGAGCAAAATTTGGTACAAATGCATAGCCTTGAACGTCAGGTGCACCCAAATAAAACGAGTACGTGGGAATTTCGAAATACGGGCGCAATAAAAATGGTTTGTGAATTTCCTCAAAGGGGGGCTCCGCTGCAGGGATTGCCTCTGCTTGATTCTGCGTCGGATTTTCTGTTGCGGGATCTTGCGCAGTCGCAGTGGCTGCCGCCAGAAAAAGACAAAGAAGTAAGCTCACCCATTGAGTTCGTTTATTGAGGAAGTGTCTTTTAAAAGTAGCAAGCGGCATGCAAGAATTTTAGCAGAGAACTGTGGACTCGATTAGCTTCTCGAAACTCACGATCTGGCTTCTGGAGATTAGTCCTGCTCTAGGGGGATAAGGTCGCATATTTTTTAGAATTGAATTTTCTCGACGCTGATCATTTTGCGTTGCATCCGAAAAAGGTACGGCGTACCTCCTAGTCATGCGTAGTTTTTTAAAACAAGTGGCTATTCTTTTTGGTGTTGGTCGGTTTCCGAAAGGTCCGGGTACGGCCGGGACCTTGGCGACCATTCCTTTGGTTCTTCTTTTGGCAAACTTAGGCCCGATCGTGTACATGGCGGCGGTAATTTTGCTGCTCCCAGTCGGGATTGTCGCCTGCGAGTTTTATGAGCAGGACAATGGTGGCCATGATCATAAAGAGATCGTAATTGATGAGGTTTTAGGTTTTCTGATTACCATGGTTTGGTTGCCAATGACATGGCAGGCCATCGTGATTGGTTTTGTCCTGTTCAGAGTGCTGGACATCACTAAGCCTTTATTCATAGGATATTTAGATAAGAGGATCCAAGGAGGACTTGGAGTGATGATTGATGATGTGGCCGCGGGGATAATTGCGAGTCTCATCATGCAAACAATCTACACTCAAACCAATTGGTTGGGCTCTCAAGTTCTGATTCACTCCGACGCTGTCGGAGTAAAAAGTCTGTCCCTCTTTTTTAGAGGAATAGTCTAGTGATCAGAGATGAAAAGCTTCAAGAACTTATTCGTTCCCTTCGCGACCGAAAACTCACTGTGGGTTTTGCAGAAAGCTGTACTGGAGGTGCACTTTCCGCTTTTTTAACAGAGCAGCCTGGCATATCCGACATCTTTTTAGGCTCTGTGGTTTCTTACTCTAACGAGGCGAAGGTGGATCTTCTAGGGGTTCGTCGAGACACTCTCATGCAAGAGGGTGCGGTGAGCGAGGAAGTCGCTCGTCAAATGGCGCACGGAGTGCGTCGACAGCTGAAAACTGATTGGTCTGTGGCAATCACAGGTATCGCAGGTCCGACGGGTGGAACACCCGGAAAGCCAGTAGGTACTGTATGCTTTGCCATCGCTGGACCAAACTTTGAAGCTTCCGGGAAAGAATTTTTCTCGGGAGATCGCAAAGGCATCCAGCAAGCGTCTGTAGACCACGCAGTTTTATGGCTGTGCAAAATTCTCGATGGAAAATAACGCCCCTGCAGAAATGATTCTGCACAGGCAAACTTAAACACAAAAGTATCGTAGCGATCGCTGCGAGAGAGGGTACAGAAATGGCAAACACAACTGTAGCAGACAGCAAGGCACACGCAGAAAAATCGAAAGCTTTGGAATTGGCAGTATCGTCAATTGAAAAGCAATTCGGTAAAGGTTCAATCATGCGTTTAGGCGCAAATGAATCTTTAGTAAAAGACGTAGAAGCGATCAGCACAGGCGCTTTGAGCTTGGACATCGCTTTGGGTATCGGTGGTCTTCCTAAAGGCCGTATCGTAGAAATCTATGGACCAGAGTCTTCTGGTAAAACAACTCTGTGCTTGTCAGTTATTGCACAAGCTCAGAAAAAAGGTGGCGTTGTTGCATTCGTCGATGCAGAGCACGCTTTGGATATCAATTATGCTCGTAAATTAGGTGTTAACACGGAAGATCTTTTGATCTCTCAACCTGACACTGGTGAACAAGCTTTAGAAATCACGGAAACTTTGGTTCGCTCTGGCGCGATTGACGTATTGGTTGTCGACTCTGTTGCAGCCTTGGTTCCTCGTGCAGAGATCGAAGGCGAAATGGGCGACAGCCACATGGGTCTGCAAGCTCGTTTGATGTCACAAGCTCTTCGTAAGTTGACAGCAGCGATCAACCGCTCTGGAACTTTGGTGATCTTCATCAATCAGATCCGTATGAAAATCGGTGTTATGTTCGGTAACCCTGAAACAACTACGGGCGGTAACGCTTTGAAATTCTATTCTTCAGTTCGTTTGGATGTACGTCGTATCGGCGCGATCAAAAACGGTGAAGACGTAACTGGTAACCGTACTGCTGTGAAAGTTGTTAAGAATAAAATGGCACCTCCATTCACTAAAGTTGAATTCGACTTGATGTACGGTGAAGGTATTTCTGAAGAAGGCGATTTGCTAGATTTAGCAGTGACTGCAAACTTGGTTGAAAAATCAGGCGCGTGGTTCTCGATCAACGGCGAGCGTATGGGACAAGGTCGTGACCAAGCGAAGAACTTCTTGAAAGAGCATCCAGAATACATGGCTGATCTACGCAAGAAAATCTTGGCAGCAAATGGCATCGGTAAACTTTTGATCGATGCAAATGGTGCTAACGGTGAAGATCATGAAGGCACTGAGCCAGTAGCAGAGCTTGAAGAAGCAGCTCCTAAGAAAGCGAAAAAGGGTAAACACTAGTTCCGCGGACGCGGGCAGTGCCGAAGCGCCTTCGGACGCGTAGGCTGGAGCAGCACCTTTTTAGATGTGAATTATTTAAAGCCCCCGTTTGGAAACAAGCGGGGGCTTTTTTGTATTAATCTTACAAAAATAACTAGTTAATATCCAGAAGTCCAATAGCCTGCTTTGGAAATCACATTTAAAAAGCCAGGCCCAGAGAATTTTGCAGAATCGATTGTGATATTTGAATTATAATCACGAGAGTTTTTGTTTTCTTTACCCTCAGAAATAATTTCTGAGCGTCCTTCAACAATAAGTTCT
>CAMLMF010000133.1 GCA_946480995.1 uncultured Bdellovibrio sp.
TCTTTAGCTTTTTTTCAGTTTCTGCGTTGCCTCTAGTTTTGTAATCGACCTTGAGGCCCGCTATCTAGGGATGCACAAAAGTTGTGCATCTTTTTGTTAGGTTTTCTTCAAGAGTCTGCATTGACTCACGGATATGGAATCTGTAATTTCAATCCCTCACGTTTGGAGAAATCCCTTAATGACTATGAACCCGTTGCCACCACAGGCTTACACGAAAGACAGCTTGCTCAAAGCCTATCAATGGCTGATGTTGCAAAACTCGTCGATCAAAGAGATGGCAACGACTCCGGATATTCTGGTCAGCCTGTACCTTAAGGCCACTCGCGATGGCGATAGCGCCTTGGACCGCCCAAGCATTAAGAACTTCAAGAATGAGTTAAAAAGTCTTGCCGGAATGATGGGCGAGTTGGATCGCCAACCAAACCCTGTTCAGCCCGTCATTATGCAGGCTCCCGTTCAGCAACAAGTGCCACATGTTCAACACCCAGCTCCGCAACAGCAACCACACCCGATGACGCCACAACAGACGCAAGTTTCTTATACCGAAAAAACTATGACCGCGACGACTCGCACTCCTGATGTTCTGGAACTGCTTGATCCCTGCACCCTTACTATGATTCGCGAAGTCAAAGAGGAGTTCAACCTCAGTGCAGACCTCGAAGCGCTTCGTATGTTGGTTAAAATTGGCCACGGCCGCGCTTTGGGCTTCATAAAATAAGCGCGCACCCTACCTATCCTGCGGAATTCATTTAATTTCCAAAAAATTTACTCTATACTGGGTTCCTCTAATAAGGAACGAAGGCTGACATGCAAAAAAAATACATCTGGCTTATTTTGATCTCGGGCGTACTTGTAGCGTTAGATCAACTGGTGAAAATCTATGTTCATTCTCATTTTCACTTAGGCGAATCTGTTGGCGTTATTCCAAACTTTTTCAACCTGACTTATGTGCGTAACTTCGGCGCGGCGTTTGGCTTCTTAGCGGACAGTCACCCGTCATTCCGCGAAATCTTTTTCTTAGCGATGCCACCCATTGCTTTGATCATCATCTTGTTCATCTTACGTGGCGTAAAAAATGACGACACCAAACAGATCCTAGCTCTTTCTAGCATCTTTGGTGGAGCCATTGGCAATTACATCGATCGTCTGCGTTTCCGTTACGTGATCGACTTCTTGGACTTCCATCTTTACAACCGCTGGAGCTGGCCCGCATTTAATATCGCGGACATGGCCATCGTCGGCGGAGTCGGTTTACTTCTGGTTCTGATGTTTATCGAAAATAAGAAAAAAGAAGAAGCAGAGAAAAGCGCCACATAGGCGCTTTTTTTTATTTGTTAGGAATGTTCTTGCGCAGCTTTCTTTGCAAGCTTTGCCGGTGCAGACCTAATTTCTTAGCGGCCTGAGTGATATTCCCGGAAGAGCTTTGCAACACGTAATCAATGTATTCGCGCTCCATGCGGGCGAGGGAAATTTCTTGTTCTGGCACATCCTCTGTCACTTGCTCAGCGTCTTCGCTAAAGGCTTTTAAAATCATCTCTGGCGTCACTGGTTTGCTAATAAAATTAATTGCACCCCATTGCATGGCCTTCACCGCCGAAGCGACACTGCCAAAGCCACTCATCATTACGACCTTGGTTTGCGGGAAGCGCGCGCGCAGTTCACGCAAGAAATCAAAACTGTTTTCCGAACCCACACGCAAGTCCAATAAGGCCCAATGGGGCTCTTGCACGACTTCCAGCGGTGGAGTTGTTGCATAAGCTGTGACTTCCAAGCCTCGTTCGCGCAGTTCTTCACTTAAAACTTCGCGCAAACCTTGGTCATCTTCGACTAACAGAATCTTTTTACCTTTTAAGTCGATCATGTTTCCTCCAACGGCAGACGGATTTGCGCTGTGGCTCCCCGTCCTGATGAATTATTCGTGATGGTGAATTCGCCCCCCGCAGCCTGTGCCATCATTGCCGCGGAATAAAGGCCCAAACCATTGCCCGCGACTTTGCTCGTAACAAAAGGTTCACCCAAGCGAGAAAGAATTTCTTGTGACAAGCCACTGCCCTGGTCTTTGACCTCTAAGATGATCCCATTGTCTTGGCGGTAAAGGCGCACATAGATCGGGCCTTTGTCTTCGGAAGCTTCTTGCGCATTATTGAGCAAGTCAAAAAAGGTCGAAGAAAACGCCAACACTTGCAGACGGCAATTTAAAGCCTCGGTGGTGAAATGCTTTTCAATCACTGTAGGCTCGTTTTCTTTTTCCCATACTTTAACTAAATCCGTCACAAGCTCCGTTAATGAAATTGTTTGCAGTTCCGCCTGGGAAGAACGAGAAAAAACCGAAGCCATGTGTTTAAAAACTCGCACACATTCTTCAAGGGACTTTTCGGCCTTTTCGAATTCTTCGCGAGCTGCCGATTGTTCATCCGTCAACTTTCTTAAGCCGCGTTCCATACGCAGCTTTAAAGAGTTCATCGGTGTTGCCAGTTGATGCGAAAATCCTGCCGTCAAAGCGCCCAGGGATTTCAAACGATCGGCTTGATGCTGACGATCTTGCAAATGACGAATACGCAATTCGTTACGATGTAAAAGAGCTGAAAAATAATGACTGACGAAATAAGACGCCGACACCAACACCCATTGCGACAAAAAGTTTAGTGAAAGCTCTGCCATATCTGTACCTACGGTGATCTTTGCATCCAGATAAGTTTCAAATTGCAAAAGCCCCAAGAGCAACAACACCACGGCGGCGAAAAAGTACGAAGTGCGACGGCGCAACAACATCCCGCCTAAGAAGGCATGAATGCAAAGGATACTAATAAAAGGATTGCTCGCTGAACCGCTGACGAAAAGTAAACCGACGGCTGCCAAAAGATCGACAAGTAAATTTACGAGGATGTGTTTTTGTTTGGCCTCATCCATTTTCGGCCAGAGACCCTGCGCGATCAGATTAAAGACCCCAAGCAATACCAAGACGGCAGCAAAATAAGGCAAACTGCGCGGCTGCAGATACCCCCAACTTAAAAGAGGGAAAATTCCGCACAACAAACAAATGATCGCAATCCAGCGAAAACGCATTAAACCCGGCATGGGAACTTCATAAGCGAGGACCACCCCCCTCGCAACAAGTCTTTACCGGCTGCAACTATTGGCTGCTTTTAAATGCAAATTACTTGCATCTAATAAAACGGGGTGTTAGAACCCCTGGGACTTCCCAAAGGAGCGAATATGCAGCATCTCATTTTTCTGATGGTTTTGACGGTTCAATCAATAGCCTTTGCCCAGAGCAACACCGCCCCGATCCCAATGGCAACAAAAGCAATTCTAGAGACTTTTGCTGGCACAACTGGTGGCACTTTATGGAAATTAGCTGTCACCACAGAGCAAGACGAAGTGAGTGCTGAAATTACATATATAGACGCAGAAAAAAAACCACGCGCAGCGAGTTTTGACTGTCACTTCCACAACCACGCGGACTCTGCGGAAGCCCATTGTCATGATGTTTCGGATGAACCGAGCTCAGGCACCGCCCCCGCTGACTTAGAATATTCTTTAGAGCAAATTCAGCAGTCAGTGGATTATGTCGTCGATATTTTCAATCGCAAAGTGGCCAAGGCTCAGCAAATTAAGGAGCTAACGTTGTGGCAAAGCAGTCACGAAATTTATGCCGCTTTAAAATATGATGCTTCTGCGAATGCAGCGACGGCGAACTTTATGTGTCATCACCACGATGCGGATCACTTAGATTGCCATCGTGTGCGCAACTTGCCGGCATTGCCTTAGAGGTTTTCTGTGCAGAAGATTATCTTTTTACTTTTTTCCTTTTTTTTGGTCGCCTGTGGCGGTGGTTACAATCCTGACAAGGCGGCCTTGCATACTTCGCAGCAAGTGGGATCTTTAAAATACATCTCGCTTGGCGAAGGAAAAGGTTTGATGCCAGATTCTTTATCCGAGATCCAGGGCTCTGCGAACTTTGAGATGTCTTTTTCGCTGCAGGAAGGTGGCTCGGCCATTTTTTATTTCTTTGCTAAAGAAAATTTAAGCGATGGCCTTACGATTGAGTTTAAAAAAGAACAAGGCCAGCTAAAGGTTCTTGCTTCGGCACAAGGTGTACAACAGGAATGGAGCTCGTTATTTTCTGGGATCGACACATCCGGTGTTATGACTTTCACTTTGGATATTCACAACAATGAATCCCCTGCGCATATTATGCTGTGGTCTGGCAGCAAGAACTCTTCGCTGAATCACCGCAATACTGTCTATAACAGCGCCGAAGACAGTTTGGATTTAAACTATGACGCCGCCCCTGGCAATGGCTTGGGCCGTTCTTGGGGATTTCAACTTAACAACGCGGAATTAACAACTTTCCAAAAATCAGCCGCACAGGATGCACACTAATATGAAAGCTATCTTTTTTTTATTTTTCGTCTTTCTTTCTTCGCCGACTTTTGCCCAAAGCCTTTTACAGAATATTCAAACAGCCGCTGCGATTGATATTACGGCACCTTTTAACTTTGAAAATTCCACAGACAACAAATTGGATATTCGTTCGGCAGAGCTGGCTTTTTTTGGTCCCCTTGATCCGACCTTTGATGCCTATGTGAACTTTGCTGCGCACAATGAAGACGGCGAGTTTAAAGCTGAAGTACACGAAGCTTATCTAGGCTCTAGCAAACTGATTCCCTCTTCGCGTTTTAAAGTGGGTAAGTTCTTTTTAGGTGTGGGCCGTTTGAATCAGTTTCACCAACATGATTGGGCTTTCACCTCGGCCCCTCGGGTGCAAAAGGAATTCTTTGGTGATGAAGGCGTTGCGGATTCGGGTGCGGAGTTTTCAACTCTTTTACCCACGGACCGCTTTTGGGATATTACGGTCGGTGTCACCAATGGCTATACCTATGGTCATAGTCACGATGCCGGGGCCAAACCTCATGTACCGACCCACTATGTGCACGTCGTGAACTTTATCGACTTCGAAGAAACAGGTGCTTTGCAGTGGGGTCTCAATTATTTAGGTCGTACCAATGCCGTGGCCACGCAAACGCAACTTTATGGCTTGGACTTTACCTTTAAACGCAGTGCTGGAAAAATCACGGAACTTTTAGTGCAGTCCGAAGTTTGGTATCGCAATCAAAAAGTGGTTGGCGCTGATACCAAAGAAGAAGCTGGGGCTTATATCTTTCCGCAATTCGCTGTGACTGAGAAAGTATTCTTAGGCTTACGCATTGATTTATTTACCGAGCTATCGCGCAAATTTCAGACAGAAGATTCTTTGCAGCGTAATTTGAACTATGGCTTAGTCCCTGCACTGACATACAAGCACAGCGAATTTACCTTGTTCCGAGTTTCTTATGGATATGATATGCAAACCCTGCAAGGCGAAAAAGATCAGTTGCAACAGAAAATCGAATTCCAATTGGTTTCAATCTTAGGCGCACATCCGGCACATTCATTTTAGAGGGTCTTTATGCAGTACTTATTTTTAGCATTTTTAATTACATTTAGCTTTCACGCACAAGCTGCAAAACTTAAAGTTGTAACGACACTTCCTGACGTGGCGGAAGTGGTGCAAGCCATCGGTGGCGAATTCGTTGAGGTGCAAAGCTTGCTTAAAGGCAGCGAAGATCCTCACTATGCCGAAGCCCGCCCTGATTATATTTTAAAAGTAAATCGCGCCGACATCGTCTGTGCCGTCGGTTTAGAGTTAGAGATTGGCTGGCTGCCAAAAATTTTAGAAAAGGCCGGCAATGCCAAAGTGCAATCCGGTGGTCCCGGCTTTTGCGCCTTGGGTGACAAAGTCACCGCTTTAGATATCCCTTCGGGAGTCATCAATCGTTCCTTGGGCGATGTACATCCCCATGGGAATCCGCATTTTATGTTGTCGTTAGAAAAAGTATCCGACAGCGGCGCGGAAGTTGTGCGCGTCTTGTCGTTAGCACTTCCCGACAAGGCTTCCGTCTTTGAGAAAAATTATGATGCATTCAAAAAACGCCTTAGCGACGCAAAGAAAGAACTTTCTGCGTCCCTTAAGAAAGGCAAAGTCCTCGAGTACCACAAAGAGTTTACTTATTTTTTCAACTCTTACGGGCTTGAATCGCTGGGCAGCTTAGAAGAAAAGCCAGGAATGCCTCCGTCCGCAGCACGCATTGCCAAGGTTGCCCAGTTGGCGAAAGAAAATAAAGTCGCGGTTCTATTTGCCACGACTTCGGCTCCACATAAAGTTTTAGAGCGCTTTCAGGAACTTTCTGGAGTTCCAGTTGTGCAAGTCCCGTCTTATGTGCAAAGCTTTGATAAAAGTTCTGCAAAAAATATTATCGATTTACAAAAAGTTTTAGTGAAGGCGATTCCTTGAGCTATTTACTGCAAGTTCACAATCTAAGAGCGAAAAATACGGCGGGAGAATGGCTTTCTCCAGAAGTCAGTTTTGATTTGCAAGCTGGCGAAGTATTGTTCTTCCGCGGTGAAAATGGCGCCGGCAAAAGTACTTTGCTGAAAACTATTTTGGGTCTGCACAAAAAATTTTCTGGAGACTTTAAGTTTTCTGTTCAACCCGAAGAAATTCAATACTTACCGCAGTTGGGAAACTTACACTTTCACTTGCCGTTGACTTTGCAAGATATGCTAAGCGACGCTCAGACCGAATTACCACTGCTTAAGGGCCTGGATTTACAAAAAAAATGGAATACTGCCAGTGGCGGTGAAAGACAGAAGATTTTATTAGCTTCGGTCTTAGAAAAAAATCCGCGGCTCTTAATTTTAGATGAGCCCTTTAATCACGTTGATAAAGAATCCATCGTAGTCATTGAAGAAGCCCTGGGCCTGTTCTTAAAGTCCCATCCGCAAAGTTCTTTGATTCTTGTTTCTC
>CAMLMF010000134.1 GCA_946480995.1 uncultured Bdellovibrio sp.
GCATTTACACAACCTGATCTGACTTACGATCCGCAGTTGTTGCATGTGCGCACCCACGAAATGGATGTGTTCTTTCAAGAAACTCCAAACAAATCTTTCTTCGAAGGCCTGCAACAACAAAGCCCAGGCATCAAATGGAACATCTACGAAGAAGAAAATAAGGACTGGCTGGAAGAGTGGAAAAAAGGTTTCAAACCTTTCAAACTTGTCGGCGACTTCTGGGTTGTTCCGTCATGGTTGCAACCGCCGGAAGAATGCAAACACGCGATCTATATCGATCCGGGCATGGCCTTCGGCACAGGCACACACGCCACCACACAGATGATGGCCTTCTTTATTCATAAGCTTGCGCAAAAAAATAGTACTCAAATTGCTGACTGGGCAATGCTTGATGTCGGCACTGGTACAGCAATTCTTGGGATGCTAGCACAGATGAGTGGCATGGGTTTAGTGGCCGGCATCGAAATTGATCCGGAAGCTCGCCGTGTCGCCCGCGAAAATGTAAAACTTAATAAACTTCCACAAATAAGCATTCCTGAAACACAGCTTGAAGACATCCGCGATCAGTATGACGTGGTTGTCGCGAACATTATCGACGGCGTGTTGATTAATCTAAAAAAAGATCTTTTGCGTGTCCTTAAACCCGGTGGTCATATTTTGCTAACGGGAATTTTAGAAGAGCGTGACAATCATTTCTTTGAAAAATTCATGGAAGACTCGGGCCTTACTGTCATTCGCCGCCTTGAAAAAGATGAGTGGGTTGGCTACTGGGCGCAATCATGAGACGTTACTGGATAGAAAAAAAAGACATCTTTCAAGATCAAGTGAACTTCACCGGCGATGTCTTTCATCACATCTTTGATGTCTGCCGCCAGGCTGAGGGTTCTAAATTTGAAGTGCTGACCGAAGATAGCAAAGCTTACTTCGTGCAAGTCACCCAAGTTTCTAAAAAAACCGCCCACGCACAAATTCTGGAAGAACGAACTATTCCGCCGCTTAAAGAGCCGCGGGTTCACATCCTGCTTTCGGTATCGCGCTTCCCAGTGATGGATGCGATCATGGAAAAAGCTGTTGAGATGGGTGTGGCGAGCATTCAACCGTTCTTTTCTGAATACAGCTTTTTGCGCAAAGGCGACAAACTGTCCGACAATAAGTTTGAACGCTGGGAAAAAATCGTGCGCTCGGCAAACCAACAATCCGGCCGTGGCGATTTAATGAAAATCCATGATCCGATTACTTTTGATAAAATCACGGGTTTAATTAACCAAAAACCAGACTCCGTGGGTCTATTTGCGTATGAGGGTCCTTCGACTCTAAGCATCAAGGACTTCGTCAGCAAAGTGAAATCTCAACACCCTCAAGGGATCAAAGACCTCTGGATCATCGTCGGGAGCGAAGGTGGCTTTTCCTCGACAGAGGTCCAGCAGTTCCAGAAACTAGGCCTTGATCCAGTGACCCTGGGGCCCCAAGTTTTGCGAGTTGAAACGGCTTGCATGGCCTTAGTATCAGTCCTAAAGTATGACTTTGATCTGATGTGTTGAAAGGAGAAGGAATGGATCCCTTCGAAGAATTTGAATTTAAGCCCCTCACGGATGGTCTAGGTTTCCACAAAAAGAAAGCAGCAACACCTGCGACTAAAGACGAGACCAAGACAGAGTCATTTTCACACAATCTGCTTAAAGACCAAGGCTTGGAACTGATCGAGGAAACTTCGACAGATCCATTGCGTCCGCCTTTGCCACGCAAAAAAAGTTCGACACAAATTCCACAAGTTCCAGGCTCACTCACTGAAATCGGTGGCGATGGCTCTGCCGCTGTTGATGAAATCCTTAAGACATTGCAAAAAAATCGTCGCTTGGATTTCGACAACTCAAAACAAAAAATTTCTCAGACGAAAACCAAAGAAGAGTTCAAAAAAGCGACTTGGAGTTTTTCAGCCGCTCTTTTGGACGGCATGCTGGTTTTAGCTTCTAGCCTTCTTTGCATGATTATTCTTTTAGTTGTGACTCGTGTGGATCTTATCGCCAACTTAAGCCGCCCGGATGCTTATGGCATGATTTACCTTTCAACCTTGTCGTTGTTCGGTGGTGTGGCGTTCATCTATCTGACTTTAAACCGCATGTTCTTAGGTTACACTCCCGGCGAGTGGGCTTTTGATCAACGCATTGGTCAGCCTGAAGAATTAAACAAGGGCACTTATTCCCTGCGCGTGATGGCACGTGCCGCTTTGGTTGTGCTGACAGGTTTCATCGTATTTCCGATTCTTTCTGTTCTGTTTAATAAAGATTTCGCGGGCTCTATCACTGGGGCTCAACTGTACAAAAAGGCGTAAGGTTCATGGGGCAAGTTCGCACGTTTGATAATATTGAAGCGGCCTTAGCCCCTTTACGCTCCCAAGGTAAAAAAATTGTTTTCACAAATGGTGTCTTTGATCTTCTGCATGTCGGCCACGTCCGCTACATGCAAGAGGCGCGCTCTTTAGGTGATGTCTTGGTCGTTGGCGTGAATGCCGATGCCAGCGTGAAGCGTTTGAAAGGCCCTACCCGTCCTATCCAAAATGAATCTGACCGTGCAGAAATTCTGGCCGCTTTAGGTGCTGTGGACTTCACGGTCATCTTCACGGATGACACTCCAGCGACTTTAATCGAAAAAGTTCGTCCTGATATTTTAGTCAAGGGTGGCGACTGGAAAGTAGAGCAAATCGTTGGTGGCACATTCGTGCAATCCTATGGCGGCAAAGTGATGTCGCTACAATTTATCGACGGCAAATCGACAACTAAGATTATCGAAAAATCACAAAAATAAAATTCTCGCGGTGAATTTGAATTTAGAAGCGATAGCCGATTTTACCGCTATAAACAGAGTCCGTAAACCGATCGATTTGTAAGGCAATAAACACTTTCGAAATATCGACACTCACACCAAATAGCGAGTGACCTTCCAAAATATCTTCTTCGTACGTTTCTTGAGTATCCGTGATACCACCGACTCCACCAATAAACTTACCGATCGCCCTTGTCTGCCCCACACCCGCGTATACGGCGACGTTGTCCATCGCGACCGTCGCTAAAATGTCCAAGCCCAGAGTCGTGATGTTGATCAAGTTCGTAAAGTTTGCGCCACCGCCGTAAAGCATGGCGGTAAAGGACAACGGAAAAAACGAAGCTTCGTAAAAACCCCAGCGGATTTGCGCGCCATAACTTTGCATTTTTTCGTTTTGCCCAAATGGCGTAAAGTAAATATGCATGTCGACGTTATAATAAAGCCCCTTACCCATGGTCAGAGTCTGATAGTTAAACTCCCCTTTGTCCGTGGTCTTATTGCCCAGGCTGGCTAAGTCCTCGACAGGAATAAACTCGGAAGCCAAACCCAACTCAATACCAGAATAGCCACCCAGCGGATAAGGGTTGTCTAATACTTTGGCCGCCGAACCGAAGCCCAGAATCTGCAAAGCGCGCTGACGATCGTCTCTGTTCAAATTGCGCGGCAACGCTGTTTCCGCCTGAACGAAAGCCGCTGATAAGAACACGCATAAAATGCAAATAAGGCGAAGAAACTTCATCGCCTTATTCTTGTCAAATTTTAGAAAGCTGTCCAGTTTAAAGAGCTGCGACGTTCGTTTGAATTTGACTCAAAGCTGTATTCGCAAGACCCGCGATTGCCGGGTCCGAGCTTAGCGCCAACTGTTGGAAGATCGGAATAAACTTAGAATAACCAGAAACAGAGTTTGTCTGCACGTCACCACGAGCATTGCGCGGATCGGTGTTTAAATTCACACCAGCCATCGCATTTTTGTGACCTTGCAAAACCACTTCCATCGCTGTTTCAACAACACTTGAATTCGAACTTTTCAATGCCGCTGCTAAGATCGGCAAACGTGGCGTCACTGCGTAAGTCATCAAGTATGCATGCACTTGTGCTTGCACATCTTTGCCTAATTGATCGTAGTATTCCGCCGTTAAAGAAAAGCTCTTAACGCTATAAACAGATTTTACCGCCGCTAACCCCAGAAGTTGCACTTCTGATTTATTATTGCGGTAAAGATCCGTCACGATCGTATAAAAAGCTTGATCATCAATTTCCTTCGCTTCGTAGGCCTGTAACAACTTAGCGACATTTTCCTTTGTGGGTTGTGCTGCTAGTAAGGCTCTCCATTGATCGCCACTCATGTTGTTTTTGTCTTGTGCTGTTGTCGGATTCTTATCAGAGCCACCGCCTTCAGCATAAGCTAAACCGCCTGCACCGCCGGAAGCCTTACCAGAAAACGCCGATTCATCAGCCCATTTTTTTTCTTCAATACCGCCAACAACCGCAACTTCGACTTTTTTCTTGGCATTTTTGTCGTCTTTTTTAGCTACTTTTTTCGCATCAGCTTTCTTTGCCGCAACAGGTTTTGCTGGTGCCGGTTTTGCAGCCTCTGCTGTTTTCTTATCATCCGCTTTTTTCTTAGCAAATGGGTTTTTGTAAGTGCGTGAAATTTCACGGTCGCCAAGACTAAATAACGCCGCCAGGAATGAATTCTTAGGACGAGGCATTTCGTAAATAATTTCTTGAATTTCTGCCACCGCGTTTTGCACAGGAGTTTTGAACAGATAACCCAGCCCCACCACCATCAAAAGTGAAAGGCTTAAAATCGAAATTTCAATTTTCTTATCTGAGAAGTTCATAAAGACCTCCTGTTTCCTACTCTCTTCTAGAGCAGTGCTTGTGCCACCCCAGAGGGGTTATACGGGACTTGGCACAGCTCAGAGTGAGACAGAGACAAAGTTGCGTCCCAGGCTGTCTAAACACCTAACAGGGAGGCTTAAAAACTCTCGATTTGAGACGAAAAAAGGGCTTAAATGCTCTGCGCTCCACCGGGGCAAAAACCCGGGCGAGGGCCAATAGAGGGGAACTGGCGACACGTGTCTGGCCGCTTTTCATAGACAGTGCACAGGCGTGTTTTTGAATCTAAAAAATAACAATCACGATTGGCTTTTTGCGAGAGCATAAAGAACTCTGTGCCCTGACGGTAAGACACGATGTAGCCCTCTTTGATCAGACGCTTAGATAATTTTTTAACAGAACCCGCCGCCTCATCTTCGCTGCACAGCCCTAGGCGGATCAAGTCCGCCAATTTCACTTCAACTGGCATCGTGCAACAGCCGCCCCAGCAGCCATTGCACATATCTGTTTTATAGGGTTTCCACGTCGAGGGACGATCAATATCCGGGCGCTTCATAAAGAACGATTTACTATGGCAGCTTCTTTTTCACAAGCTTGCTGTTGTAACGAACATTCATGTCAGCGGGCTGCAACAGAACAATGCTGTAACCACGCGCATAAAGTTCTGACAGGAATTGCGGCATTACTTCCGCCGTTCGGCGTTGGATATCATGGAACAAAACAATTCCGCGACCGCGAGCTTCGATTTGCGCCAAGGTATTGGCAATCAATTTTTCGTTGGTTTGTGCTTTCCAGTCTTCGCTATCAATCGACCAGAAAAACTCACCCGTCGAATTAGTTCTCAAGAAGTTTTTAAGTTCAGGCGATGCTTCACCATAAGGAAAACGGAAGAAAGGATCCACCCAACCAAGAGTGTCGTAAACAGCTTGGTGGCCACCACGAATTTCTGCAGCAGCCTGATCAAAAGACAAAACTTGACCATTAGTTTTCTGACAAGCACGCGAAGTGCCCAAACAAGCGTGGGTTACCGAATGACTGCCGATCGAATGCCCATCCGCTGCGGCTTTCTTCAAAATTTCTGGATTGGCGCGAACACTTTTTGCCAAAGAAAAGAATATGGCCTTAGCATTCACGGCACGCAATGACTGCAAGATAGACTCTGTATAACGCTCACTGGGTCCGTCATCGAACGTTAGGATCACTTCTTTACGAGCTACGTCTCCGCTGACGGCGTAATATCCGTTGGTGGTATCGCGCTTTTGCACGTTGAGAGGAAACTGAAAATTCGCCTTCTGTAAATTCTGTTCAAGAGGTGGCGCTGCTTTGAGCGGGCGTTGCGACACATAGTATTCTTCAATTTTTGCTAGCAACTGCGCTTTGCATTTTTCAATCACGATTCCATTTTCTGATGCATGGATCTCATTATCAAAAAGACTCAGTGCTTCGCCATCCAAAGACAACAATTCTTGGCAAACTTGTTCTTGCAAAGAGGCTTTTTTATCAGCACTGTTTGCCGCGTCCTTACGCCATTGTTCAAACAAAATTTCAGGATGGGAGCTAGACTTTTCCCATTCAATTAAAGACTTAGCATTTTTATTATCATTAATGGCTTGGTGAATCGAATGGTCAACCCCACCGTTGCTACAGGCAACAAGAGCTGTCGCTGTCAAAATATTTAAAGCTGCGAATAACTTTGCATTTAACATTACACATTTACCTATTGAGTTGCGTCCGTCCCTTGGCTGACATTTAAGACATTCCAAGAAGGACTCTTCGGGTCATCGGACTTATCATTTTCTTTTGCCACATCTGGCTTTTTAAGACTGAATTTAATTTTCGAATTTTCAATAATCACGCGTGGGTCCGTCGAGTGATGATCAAAAATCACCAGGTTGCGTGAGGCCTGAGCTGTCACGACATTCGGATTCCACAGATATCTAAAATAAATGATCAAGGATCCAGCGAACTGGCTTAACAGTAAAGATAACAGCCCTAAACTGAGCAAGCCAATCTGTGGAACGGTCGTGTCCCAACGGGCGCTTTCTAAAACTTCAAAACGCGAATCGATCGAAATCTTTTGTGATTCCAACTTTCCTAAAGAAGCGCTGAGTTCCTTGTAGCGGGCGAACTCTAATTCAGACTTTTTCT
>CAMLMF010000135.1 GCA_946480995.1 uncultured Bdellovibrio sp.
CCCCATGGAATTGCTTTATCAGGACGAACATTTTATTGCTGTGAATAAGCCCTCGGGTTTTCACGTGCATCCACCAGAGAATCCTGAGTTCCGTGTGCCTCGTGACAAAATCATGCTTTATCATGTGCGAAAAATGATGAAACAACACGTTTTCCCGGTGCACCGCTTAGATGCGGGAACCAGTGGCGTTTTACTCTTTGCACTGTCGTCCCCGGCAGCAAGCCAACTGTGCAAGCTGTTCACGGATCGCAACACGCATAAGACTTACCAAGCAGTGACTCGCGGTTATACTCCAGAATCAGGTCGCATTGAAATTCCTTTGGAGTTGGATTCAACGGGAGACCTCGTCGATGCACAAACCAGCTTTCGTCGCTTAGGTTTACGTGAGTTCCCAGTGGCCGTTGGGAAAAAATTTCCTACGGCACGCTACTCGTGGGTGGAAGTAACACCCCACACAGGGCGCTATCACCAGATCCGTAGGCACTTTAACCGAATATCCCATCCCCTGTTAGGTGACGCGGTTCACGGGGATTCCCATCACAATCGTTTTTTTAGAAATGACTTAGGAATCGAGGGCTTGTGCTTAAAAGCCCTGCGCCTAGAGTTCACTCATCCGTGGAGTCAGGAAGCCATTTCCATTGAAGCTCCGCCCTGTGAGAAGTGGAAGAAAATTCAACTTCTGTTCGAGTCTGCCCTGTAAAAATTGAATCCCTTTGACGTCTTTTGTCAGCCAGCGTAAAAAACCGGCACTCAGAGGTATACCATGTCTAAGACTCAAGCTCTTAACAAGCTGATGATTGTTATCGGTCTTCTTTTTGTTCTGCTTGTTACATTGCAAACCCACGCGGCCACAGCGACAACTGTGCATCACAAAATGACCGTGGAATTGCATCCGGGTTTGCGCATGATGAAGGTACAAGACGTTGTTACTTTCCCTAAAGATTCTCCTCGTAAATTAAGTTTTCTTCTGCATAAGGACTTGCAGATTTCTTTGACCAGCGCAGACGACTCTTTGACACTTCTGCATGCGGCATCTGGGGATGAGTTTTATTCTGAATACGGATTAGAACTTGGTGGCGCGGATTTAAAAGCTTCTTTTCAGTATCAAGGTATCGTTTATGATCCGGTCGTTGACGACAACAGTCGCGGATTGATTTCCGCTGAAGGCGCGACACTGTTTGGTAATACTTATTGGTATCCGTCATTTTTAGGTCAGCAAAAAAGCTTTGATGTAACCGTCAAAGTTCCCACGCCTTGGAAATCTCTGGTGCAAGGACAGATGGTCAGCACGCAGACGATCGGAAAAAAACAAGTTTCACGATTTGTTGAAATCTATCCCCAGGAAGACATTTACTTAGTCGCAGGTCCCTTTTTTACCTATGATCTGGCGATGAAAGACGGCAAAAAAGTTCAGGTTCTATTGCGCAAAGAAGATCCCTCTTTAGCACAGTCATTTTTAAATTTAGTACCGGATTACGTCGAACACTTTAGCAACATGATCTCTCCGTACCCGTACCAATCTTTCAGTGTGGTAGAAAACTTCTGGGAGACAGGCTATGGCATGCCAAGCTTCACGTTACTGGGCCCCTCTGTCATTCGTTTGCCCTTTATTTTAAATTCGTCCCTGCCCCATGAGATCTTGCACAATTGGTGGGGTAACAGCGTCTATGTCGATTATGACAACGGTAACTGGAGCGAAGGTCTGACAACTTACATGGCTGACTATTGGCAACAGCAGTTGGCTGGCAAAGAGCAAAGCTATCGTTTAAACAGCCTGATCAGCTTTAATGATTTTGTTGGCACTGCCGCTGACAAAGACTTCCCTTTGCGTAAGTTCCAGGGACGCCACAACTCCAGCTCGCAAGCGGTGGGTTATAACAAAGCGATGATGTTCTTTCATATGCTTGAATTCCGCTTTGGTGCGGAAACATTTAAGAAGGCCCTTCAGGATTTTTATGCGACGAATTTATTTAAACGCGCCTCTTTCGCCGATATTCAAAAAAGCTTTGAAAAAGTCACTTCGCAAAATCTTGAGAACATCTTCACACAATGGTTAGATCGCACCGGTGCGCCAGAGATCGAACTTTTTGATGTGAAAGTCGCAGCCCGAGCTGATGGCAGCTTTCGCACGACCTACACTCTTTCCCAAAAGCAAGAGTTGCTTTATGACCTTTATGTCCCTGTGGTTTGGACATTTGCTTCGGGTGAAGAATTAAAACAAGTGGCGTTGTTAAATCAAAAGTCCTTGGTGTACGCCAACGTCTCTAAGTCCCACCCTGTGAAAATTTCTATTGATCCAAGCTTTAATGTTTTCAGAAAGCTTTATACCGCAGAACGCCCAGCGACTTTGTCAGCTGTGTTTGGCAGCCCTTCTGTGCACTTTTATTTCGATCCGACCTCTAAGGACGCCGCAGGCTTTGTAGATGTGTGGAAACAGCGTATTGAAGGTAAGACTTCTATTCATTCAGTTGCTGATTTAGCCACCCCAGCCAATGAGGGCGCCCTGGTTTTTGTGGGTGATCAGAACGCATTTACTGCCTTCATGAAAGAACAGTTGCAAGAGCAAAAGTTTTCTTTGGATGACTTGAATATGACCATTGAGGGCCAGGAGTTTTCCATCGCTGGCACAAGCACTGTCTTAGTAACGCGTTTAAAAAATAATCCTGAACAAACCGTCGTCTGGGTGCGCTGGAGCAAAGACAACAACCCCGTGGAGTGGGCTTCGCGCTTAACTCACTATGGAACTTTTGGAATTTTAGTTTTCCAAGGTCGTCCTGTTGTTGTAAAAAGCACTTGGCCGGTCTTACAATCTCCATTGCAGCAAGCTCTTTAAAATAGGACCCCATAGCTCAACAGGATAGAGCGTTCGTTTCCTAAACGATTGATCCCCGTTCGAGTCGGGGTGGGGTCACCATACCTTAGGACGCTTTATAACGACTCGGAAAACTGTTTAAAGATTTCGATAAAGCGTTCTTGGCGGTGCATGCGAAAGCTTTCCTTTAAAATTTGCGCCTTTTGAATACGATCAACACGCAGGGATCGAATGTCATTTCTCAATCGATCCCAAGCCATCACGTACCACAAAGGCCAACTTAATAATAAATATTGAGCCTCGATGTCCCTTTCGGTGATACGTCCCTGCTCGTCCTTATAGAATATTTTAAGAACCTTCATTTCAAAAAACGCTTCATGCAGCGTATTTTTAATATATTCGGGTACTTCGTCCACAGAGCTCGCAACACGTTCTGCGCTGGCATTTTGTGTGATAAAAACTCTTTTACGGATCAGCTGCAGTCTTTTACGATGCTCTTCAGGAAACGATTGAAAGACCTTGTCGCGTAATGAGCGAATCTGGGTCAGCAGTAAAGGTGACTTAAATTTTTCTGTGATCGCCAGCGACAGAATCAAATCCAAAGACTCTTTGTAATTTAATTGCAGACGTCCTAGGCCCCATTGCGAACTCAGACGCAGGCCTCCGCCTCGGCCGCGGTCGGCTTCGATGGGAATTCCGGAATCACGCAGTTCATCTATGTCACGCATCAAGGTGCGGTGACTGACGCGCAGTTTTTTTGCCAAGGCTTCACTGGTGCAGTGGTCGTCCGCTTTTAATAAGCCAAGCAGTCGATCCATACGCAACTTTTTAGTTTGATACGTGCTTTTTGCCATACACCCTTTATAAAAACAAATATGACATATTATGGCATATTTACGCCGATACTGAAAAGGACAAAGAACATGAACTTACGAAAGGACATTCTATGGCAGAAAAAACATATCACGGCAGTTGTCACTGCGGTTCTGTAAAAATTAAAGCGAAGATTGATTTAAGTAAGGGCACGGGTCGTTGCAATTGCAGCTACTGTCGCAAGGTGCGCAGTTGGAGTGTGATCGTAAAGCCCGAGGCCTTTGAGTTACTGTCCGGACAGGACAGTCTTTCAGATTATCAATTTAACACAATGAGTGGACATCATACCTTCTGTAAGAATTGTGGCTGTCGCCCCTTCGGGACAGGATACTTAGAAGAATTGGGAGGAGAGTTTGTATCTATTGCTATTTCTTGTTTGGATGATGTGCAACCATGCGAGTTGGTGGACGCTCCAATTACTTATTTTGATGGTCTAAATAATAACTGGTGGAATAAGCCAGCTGAGATTCGTCATCTTTAAAGCGGACGTCACAATGCCGACTTTACGCCGGCATTGTGACCGGGCAGATGGCTTGAACTCAGACTGGCCTGTTTTTTCTGTAAAACTTTCTAGCGCACTGTGAAGTGTTTGTTTATTTCTTAGGGTTCAAGTATTCCGTCGGAACAGCAACAACAATTAAATATCGAGAATCTGATTCTCCGAAAGGCCTTATGAAGTACCTTACTTTTGTGTCTGCTGTCGTCCTATGCTCTATGAGCTATGCTACCCCTTCAACTCCCTGCCTTTATGAAGCTACGATGATTTATGCTGCCAACCCAGAATTGCACAGTGTGCAAGTCAACTTACTGGTGGAAGGCTATGGCAACCCTCATCTAGAGCGTAAAGCCGTCGACATATACCTTGCCGAAACTTGCATCGACGAAATCAGCATGAACCAAGAAGTGGATGCAGAACGCCTGGCGTGCAATCAAATCACAGAAAAGCGTCCTACGGATTTAACTTGGTTTGCGGTGGATTATTCGCAAAGCTTCAGTATGGCCATTGAAGACAGCAAAGAGCTTTTGGGCTTAGACCAAAATTGCCGTATTCAATATAAGAAGAAAACCTATCTGTACCAGAACTTAGTTGACTAAAAGTGCTTTAAACACAAAACACTCCTAGCCTCAGAATCCTTGGGGCCGCTGGGAGTGTTTTGTTCTGAGCCATTCGACAGAGCCAGAACAATTCCTGAGACGAAAATCTTCTAGACAGATTTTATTGGTTCAACAATTTTCAAAGTTCACCGCAAAACTATCAAGGTTTTAGCTGGCATTCCGATTGCTTTATTCGACAGCAGGGGGAACGAACGATGAGACAACAAACAAGATCAATTGCTACTTTTGCAGCCATTTCTCTTATTACCATGTTGGGCTATCAAAACTGTACCAATATGAAATTCGCGGAAATGGGATCACAAGAAGCAGCCAGCATTAGCCCTGGGGTGGTTTCACCAACGCCTATCGCCGAAGTTCCTGTGGAACAGCCACAAACTCCGGTGGTAACGACTCCGCCAACTAACGTTAAAAAGATCACGTGCACGGCAACTAGCGAACCGGCTGGTAAACCGACGGGCTTTGTCTATTCGGCCAGTTCGAACTCTTGCGTTCCTTCTTCAGGCTATGGACCGACATATCGTTTCCGTATTTTATGTGACTCGGATTTGCCAAGCAATCCTGTAGGCATTCGCATTCAATACAATATTAATTATTTCTCGCAAATCACAAACGCCAAGTACTATTTGCAGAACTCTGCGAACTATTATCGAGGTCGTTCATTTTACACGCGCGCCTATGCACCTGAAGGAACTCCTGCTGGCGCCTTGGCGACAGTGTATGGCTTGACCCAAATTTCAAAAGCTAGCGCTAACTCTGTGGTTGTACAGGCTCCGTTCTTTTTCTTAGACGGTCATCCTGTAGACTCTGTTTCACGTGACTGTAACAACGTTAGAAACTGGGACCTTGGTCTTTATGTTTATATCGATAAAAACGGCAGTCCAGAGCTCTTTAATACTGAAGCCGCACGCGTAAACTTACTGTAAATTTGAGGTCATGTTAAAGCTATTTACACACTTTAAAACCCTGATACTGGGCTTGTTCTTAGGAGCTGCCAGTATTTGGGTTTTAAATGCTTTTTATTTCTCGCGCCTGTTACCGACTTTGCCGGCTTTGTTTCAAGAAAACATTGAATACAAATTTTACGCTTATGCCACACAAATCACCGGCAAACAGCGTTTGCAGGTGGCAAAGCTTCAGCAAGTTGAAGTGATCGAAAGAACCTCGGACCTAAAAGCTTTTTGGCTGGATTTGCCCCGCGTGGTGATTCGCGCCACAGTGCCCGTCGAATACGGATTTTTTATCGAGATGAATCAAGGTTGGAGGTTCCGCCTGCACGAAGACACCTTATTTGTGGATGTCCCCGCGCTCAGCAATAGCACTCCGGCGATCGACGTCAGTCAGCTCAAGTTCGAAGTAGTCAAAGGCAGTCTATTTAGAAATGAATCAGAGTCTTTACGAAAAATACAAAGCGAACTGATGGGCATTTTAGTTGAAAAATCCATTGCCCATCGAGCGTTAGTGAAGGATCAAGCTCGCAAATCCATCGAGGACTTCGTAAGGGGCTGGCTGTCGCAAGTCACACGCAGCAATTTACCAGAAAAAATTATTGTGCGTTTTCCGGATGACAAAGATGTCTCAGAAAATCCGCTGTCTCCTTAAAAACTTCCGCCACCAGATAAAGTAATAAACGTCTGCACTTCGTCTTTGGGTAAAGTACGGCCGTCCTTGTCCTGACGATCTTCTAAATAATGTAACGCCTGAACACCGCCCCCAAGACGCAACCCTGCCACCGCGAAGGTCACGCCGGCTTTTCCGAATGCCGCGTTGGATTTTTCGCTGGCCATGCGCACTCCCGGTCCGGCAAAAAGCTCAACCCCTAAATCACGGGCGGAGGTGTAGGCTTCCCAACTGAATAGCGCCTCAGAGTCTAAACCATAGACCTCTTTGATCTTTGTGCCAAACTGGGTAAAGACTGAATTGCGCCAGTTGAACCAATCACTCAAATACCAATTTAAACCCAAATGAATTTCACTAAAAGATTCGCCATCCCGTGTCCCCGAAGATCCCG
>CAMLMF010000136.1 GCA_946480995.1 uncultured Bdellovibrio sp.
GGGGGCGAGTTGCGTAATCGCACCGAAGGAAATGAACAAACGATCTATCGCGAAAACGGCATCGATTATAAATTGCGAGTGCGTTTTGAAGAAACCTTCCGTGATTTAAGAACGCAGTTTGCGACGACGTTTGTGCCGAATGCAAACTTCAATATGATTCCATTGTCGCGTATTGCAAAAGGCGAAGAGACGTCGGGCTATTCGCAAATCAATCGTCAGAACAAGGGACGTTATATCCGCATCTCTGGAAACTTAGCAAAGGGCGGAGCTTTAGGAACTATTTCGAGCGAGATCGAAAAGATCATCAAAACCGAGTTGCCACCGCCGCCGGGAATTGAATATAAATTCCAAGGTCAGGCCGATGACTTTAAAGAGTTGATCGAAAACATGCTTTTGGCGATTTTCCTGGGTGTCGTATTTATTTATCTGGTCTTGGCAAGCTTGTACGAAAGCTTTATCACGCCATTTTCGATCTTACTGGCGTTGCCATTGGCGATGACAGGAGCCTTTTTGGGTCTTTTGATCTTTGGCAAGACCATCGATATCTTCTCTCTCATCGGTATTGTTCTGTTGTTGGGGGTTGTGGCGAAGAATTCCATCTTGCTGGTGGATTACACCAATCAGTTAATCCACGAAGGGCTTGAACGAAATGCGGCGCTTGTGAAGGCGGGACGAACGCGTCTTCGTCCGATCTTGATGACCTCGTTGGCGTTGATCGCCGGGATGATCCCGATTGCGATCGGTCTGAATGAAGCTTCTGCGATGCGTACATCCATGGGGGTTGCAATCATCGGAGGTCTGGTCAGTTCGACGTTGCTAACTCTTTTGATCGTGCCAGCAGCTTTTGGATTTATTGAAGACTTTAAAATGTGGCTTCGCGCGAAGTTGGCGAAGCTCGCAGGTTATCAAGGTTAATTGTACACTCCACGGAAGCTGCGGATTTCTGCAAGCTTCCGTTCAAAGGCGGCCCAGTCATCTTTTTCTGCGATGGGCTGCCATAACGATTCCAATTCATCAATAATCAAAGCGCAGGCTTTACTTTGTTGAAAGTACGGGTGTTGTGCACGGGTTTCATCTGCGATTTCAAAACACTCTAAAGTGGATTTTAATTTAGCGAAGGATTCTTTTTGATAGGAGTCCCGCAGCGGGGAACGCTGTAAGCGCTTGTCATTAAAGCCTGCATTCAGATCAAAGAATGTTTGTTCAAACGGAACTTTTTCTGCCGTCATATAATTGAACAAATCAGCGACTAGATCTGCGTTCAATGCTTGGATCGCCGCGGGCTCTTGTAAGGGGTTGTGCAAGTTCAGACGCTTTAATAAACGTTGATGGACCTCAAAGGAAAAATCATCACTGAACTCTTCCAGCAGCTCGGTGACAGGTAAATCTGGATACGCAACAGAGAGGGCGGCACCTAGTTGGTGTAAGTTCCACAAGACACTGTAAGGCTGTCGGCCAAAACAATACAAACCATTGCGATCAAAATAAGCGGCCGTGAATTGCGGATCGTAAGTGGGCAGAAAGCGGTAGGGGCCGTAATCAAAACTTTCGCCGGTGATATTCATATTGTCGGTATTCAGAACTCCATGCGCAAAGCCCGCCATCATCCAGGCCGCGGCAAGGGCTGCTGTTTTCTGTGAAACAGCTTGTAGGAAGCGTCCGGCTTGTTCTGCGCCCTCTAAGTGGGACAACTCGGGATAAAAATGGCGCACACAATAGCTGATTAATTTTTTAATATTTTCTGGCTGCTTTAAAAATGCCAAACGTTGGAAAGTTCCGAAACGCACGTGACTGTGATTTAAGCGCACTAAAACTCCCGCCCGGGTCGGCGAAGGTTCGTCATGGCGCTCAAGGCTTTCGCCGGTTTCAAATACTGAAAAGGTGCGGCTGGTGGGAACGCCGTAAGATTCTAAAAGTTCGGTGGCTAAAATTTCGCGAAAGGCACCTTTCAAGGTTAAACGTCCGTCACCGCTGCGGGACCACGGGGTGCGGCCGCTGCCCTTGGTGCCTAAATCCAAAAGTCTTTGTGCCGTTTGAAACTGCGCGAACAAAAAGCCACGGCCATCGCCCAAATCAGGGTTATAGGACTGAAACTGGTGACCATGGTAGCGCAAGGCCAAGGGTGTTTTTACATTGTCTGGTAAGGCTTTAAAGCGGCAGAAGTGCTCTTCCCAGGCTTCATCCGTTAAATGCTCTAGACCCACCTCTTGCGCGGCAGTTTGGTTGCGATAGCGCAGAATCGCTTGTGGGAACTGTGCCGGCAGAACTTCATCATAGAAGTCTGAACCGAGCTCATAAATTGCTGTAGAGGGCGTTGCATTCGACATAAGGTTTATATGCGGTCATCTGTCGCCAAACGCAAGCACATCATCCAAGTCTAGTTGACAATTACTTGCATTTAGTTCAAAACCAAGATTCTAAAGGCGGTAGCATGGATTCCACTTGTTGTGATGTAGATCACTCTAAACACGAAGTTTTCGAAGAAACGACAGATCGTTGGGACAAGCTGGGGATTTTTCTTTCAAGTCTTTGCGCCATCCATTGTTTGGTGACACCTCTTTTGGTTTTAGCTCTGCCCGTGATGGGGGAGTTTTTCGAGCAAGAGTGGGTGCATTTAACGATGGCTCTTTTTGTCGTGCCTGTGGGCTTTTTTGCCTTTTGGTCTGGCTACAAACATCATCACCAAAGCAAAGTTTTCGCCTTGGGCGTTTTGGGACTTGCGATGGTCGGCGGAGCTTCTTTGATGCCGCACGAGTGGGTTGAATTTTATGGCCACGATATGGTCACAATCATTGGCAGTTTCTGCTTAATTACTGCGCATATTTTAAATCGTCGCGCCTGTCTTTGTCATAAGCACGCATAAGAAAATAAGGTCATTTTCATTCGAGAAACAGTCCAGCGAGCGCAACAAATAGTGGCGCTCGGTGCGATATTTTTTGCGACTTTTGGCAGAAAATTTCGGGTGTTGTGAGTTTTCAATTGAAAACCAAATGAAAGCCAATAGTATTGGGAACTGACAACATACTCTGTGGAGGCAACAGTGAACAATAATATGAATCGTCGTGGTTTCTTTTCTTTCGTGGCAAAAACAGCGGGTATCGCGGTCGTAGCGCCCACTGTTTTAACAGCTGTATTTTCAAATTCTGCATTGGCGCAAAAAAAGCGTGGTGGAGATGCTCCAGCAGCCGGTGGCGGTATGCCGATGGTTGATCCTAACGACACAGTTGCAAAAGCTGTGAAGTACGTTGAGGATGCTGCAAAAGCGCCTGATGCAAAAGGCAATCATTGTTCTACTTGTGGTTTCTATGCAAAAAAAGAAACTCGCAATGGTAAAGAAGCCGGAACTTGCACAATCTTCGCTGGTAAACTTGTTTACGGCCCAGGTTGGTGCGCATCTTGGAATAAAAAAGCGTAAGCTTTTTCTTTTCAATAAAGCAAAAAAAAGCCCGCAACCTTTATGGTGCGGGCTTTTTAGTTTTGGAATCTACAAAATTACTTAGCAGTGTCGCGCAAAGCACGGCGCAGGATTTTTCCGACGTTCGTTTTTGGCAACTCTGTGCGGAATTCTACCAGGCGCGGAACTTTGTAATTCGTCAAAGTTTTACGGGCATGGGCGATGACTTCTTCGGCAGTGAGCGATGGATCTTTTTTCACCACCACAGCTTTAACAATTTCACCTGAGTGTTCGTCCGCCACGCCAATGGCCGCGACTTCCAAAACTCCCGGGTGGGAGACAATTGCTTCTTCGACTTCGTTTGGATAAACGTTAAAGCCTGAAACTAAGATCATGTCTTTTTTGCGATCCACGATTCTGAAGAAACCATCTGGTGCGACCGTTGCGATGTCGCCTGTTTTTAGCCATCCGTCTTTAAGAACCAACGCTGTCTCTTCAGGTTTTTCCCAGTAACCCGCCATAACTTGTGGGCCTTTGCAAAGCAGTTCTCCAGGTTCACCCATTGGAACTTCGTTGCCATCATCATCGACTAGCTTAACATCCGTATTTGGGAATGGCATACCAATAGTGCCCACTTGATCTGTGCCATCCACCGGGTTGCAAGAGACAACCGGTGAAGCCTCTGTCAGGCCGTAACCTTCAACGATGACTGTTTTTGTTAGGCTCATCCATTTTTCCGAAACAGCTTTTTGCAAAGTCATGGCTCCGGCTACGCTGATTTTAAGTTTTTTAAAATCAATCGTTACGAACTCGGGGTTGTTCATCAAAGCATTGAATAAAGTATTTACGCCGGCCAAAACTGTGAAAGGAGTTTTCTTAAGCTCCTTGATAAACCCAGGAATATCACGCGGGTTGGTGATCAAAACATTTTCCGCGCCATAACGTAAAAGACCAAAGCAGTTCAAAGTTAAAGCGAAGATGTGATACAAAGGCAAAGCTGCCACAGCAACTTCTTTGCCTTCCACGAACTTTGGCAACATCCATTCACGAATTTGTACGACGTTGGCTAAAACGTTGCGGTGAAGAAGCATAGCACCTTTTGCCACACCCGTTGTGCCCCCTGTGTATTGCAAGAAAGCGATGTCTTCTTGAGTAGTCGGGATGTGGGCTGAAGGCTTCATCGCGCCGATTTCTAGGGCCTGACGGAAGCTGTAAGCCTGTGGGATGTGATAAGCCGGAACCATTTTCTTAATGTACTTAACCACAGAATTAACCAAGATTCTTTTCGGTGTTGGGAAAAGATCGCCGATTTCAGTGATGACAATACTTTCAATTTTCGTGTCTTTAAGGATTGTTTGTAAAAGGTGGGCATAGTTCGCCAAGATGACAATTGCTTTTGCGCCAGAGTCCTTGAACTGATACTGCATTTCTTTTGCCGTGTAGAGTGGATTGGTATTCACGATGATAAGGCCCGAGCGCAGAGCTGCAAATGCGATAATCGGGAACTGCAATACGTTCGGCATTTGAATCGCAATACGATCGCCCTTTTTTAGTTTCAGTTCATTTTGCAAGAACGACGCGAACTGATCTACGCGACGATCTAATTCGTTGAATGTTAGGCTGACTCCCATATTGGTGAAGGCTTTTTTATCGCCAAACATTTTGATCGATTCTTCGTAAATCGCATAAAGGGAAGAATATTTAGAAAGATCCACCTCTGGGGACACCCCTTTTGGATAGTTCTTGAGCCAAATTTTTTCCATATTCTCCTCCTGGTTGAGATGTCGTTTTGTATGTCTGAAGTTTAGAGTAAAGATTCAAGGCGGGTAAAGTAAATTCTTGTTTTCACTTGTTGAATTTGCCAGACTCTAGGAATGAAGCGTCTTATTTGGTTCGTCTGTGCTGGACTTTTTTTATCATTGTCTGCGTGTTTTTCTCGAGAAGAAAAGCCTGTAACACCTGTGACGCCGCCGCCAGTAGTGGTTACTAAGGTCGCAGAAACGAACCCTGTGCCGCAGAGGGATAGGAGTCTAGATGTTTTGGTGCGTTATTTGGGCGAGGCAGATTCAATTCATCGCGAAGCTTGGTGGGTTTTAAATAATGAACGTCCCGCCGTGGGAAAGTCGCCTTTTGGAAAAGTGCAACGCGCTTTTTTGTCCTCACAAAATATTAAGCTTGCTAACAAATCTTTATTTCGCTGTGACCGTTATGTCGTGCAAAAGTTGCCTGGTTCTGCGGCACATTTTCCGCAAAATTTTGAAATCTTTGAAAGATGCAGTGAAAAGATTGCGGCGAAGAAAATTGCTACAGTAAAAATGCTCAGCGAGCGTGACGTGCAACTCGTCTTCCTGTCCGAGAACTTAGAAGAAATTCTAGGTCTTGGGGCGACAGTGTTAAGTTTGCACATCGAGTGTTCGTTTCAAGGCGATGGTCAGGGGCATTTACAAAAACTAAAGTGTAAAGATTGGGCGCAAGACCGCAGTCGCGAACAAATGATTCGTTTGAGTGTTTATGATTACGATAAATCAGGAAAGAATATGCTTTCCTTGCGTGGCAAAGTTTTTGAAAACTTAACGGATATCCGCAAAATTGAAGCTGATGTTCCTTTGGACGGAAAAATTTTTGTAACGGAAACAGAACTTTATCCCCCAGAGCCGACACCTACACCAAAACCTTCGCCTGCTGCGGTTGTAAAGCCTGCAGCGACACCAGCGAAAGTGCTATTGCCGCCGCAAATAGCCCCGCACGCGACTGAACAGGTCGAGGGAAGTGACGGAGGCGAAGGTGTTCCGCATATAGAGGGTGCTGCGGAAAGTGGAGAGCCCGTTATTACGCCGCTGCACTTGCCACCGCCACGAACCGCGCCACCAACCCAAGACGAGTTGATGCAACAGATTCACAATGATCCGAACAATCAGCAAGCGCCGGCCCCGCAAGAGCCTGCGGCAGGAGGGGTGAATGCCCGCTAAAGTCGAGTTAGGTAAAAAAGTTCCCAATTTTAAAGTGTCTTCTTCTGCAGGGGACGATTTTAAGCTGAGTGATTTTAAGGGAAAGAAAGTCGTTCTGTATTTTTATCCAAAGGACAACACTCCAGGATGCACCACAGAGAGTATTGAATTCAACGAACTGCTAACACAGTTTAAAAAGCAAAATGCCGAAGTGGTCGGAATTTCCCGCGACAGTTTAAATTCCCATGATAAATTTATTTGTAAGTTTGATTTTAAGTTTTCGTTGTTGTCGGACGAAGATGAAGAAGTCTGCAAACTTTTTGATGTGATCAAAGAAAAAAATATGTATGGCAAAAAAGTGATGGGGATTGAACGCAGCACTTTTGTCATTGATGAAGAGGGAAAACTTGTTCGGGAATACCGTAAAGTTTCACCAGACGGGCATGCCGCTCAAGTTTTAATGGAAT
>CAMLMF010000137.1 GCA_946480995.1 uncultured Bdellovibrio sp.
CAGCTTCAGTCACGGCGTCACTTTCCTTCTCAAAAGTTCTCTTCCCAAATTCGGTTGGTTGAGTAGTTTTTGCCGGAACCCCATCAACAAACACCGTAGATGACCTAAGGAGGCGTACGCTGTAACTGCCATCTTCATTTTTTTCTACCACTACATCGATTTGAACCGATTGATTAATCATTTAAGAGTCCTTTCTGCGATTGCATTTTAATATTCGACAAATTTGTCAAAGTAACTTTTTTGAACCCACTCCAAAACCTGGCAAGAACAGAGGTGTAAACCTATCATGACTTTCATAATATTTCTTTGTGCACAGCTTTTTTGGACAATTCCTGGATTTAATTTTTACACCATCGCCACCTATCGTAGCTGCGTGTTTTAAGGCGCCATAGGCCATGGAGGCATAGTCGAATCCGGCGGCAGATTCCCAGCATGGATCATCGAGCAGCAAGGACTTCAAATGATCCTTAAAAGGTAAAAAGCCACCTATACTTCGAATGACAATATGTTGGTTCAGTTTTCCCTCTTCATAGTCATTTTCAAATTCTTCAGCATTTTGAAACCAACGTTTTTCATTACTTGTGGTATCCCGCCAGTAAATAGGGTTACTTTTTGTTATCCATAATGTTTCTGTTTGTTCAAGGATATCTATGCCAAACTTGAACATGACTGGGCCATAAAAACTGATATTCTTACACTCTGTCCATTCGTGGATGTCTCTAGAGTCTAAAAAAATGTCATGCCAAATTCCTAGTGACTTATCGCCTTGATCTGATTTTTGGATTGTTTGCTTATGTCCTGCCTGTTCGAGATAGCCTCTTGAACACAGACCGCCCAACTTAAGGAAGTGGCACGCAGTGAATACAGAGTTCGAATGATAGAGAAACTTTATCTTTTTCTCATCTAGAATACGCAATATCTCGGTTGTTTTTAGTTCCACGAACTTTCCTTTATGCTCTTTTGGGAGATTATGCGTTCTTCATCAGCCTAAGTCATAGGCTTTGCAATAGTCCTGACTTAAGTCTTAACATAATTGTGTTTATAATGAATCTCAGCCTGAGAAATCCAAAGTATTAGAAGTTGGCCGCCTTACTTGATTTTGTCCGCTACTAAAGATGAAATTTTGCCTTGGGGATTCGAGTGAGAATCCAAGTAGGCTTGGAGAGATTGAAGTGAAAGATGCCTACTGAATTTTAGCACGTCATCTAGTCGCAAACCTGCCTGAATTGCTTGCTTAAGTGCCTCGCCAATGCTTGCGTGCCTTAGCTTATGTGGACGAAGTTTCAGGCCCACATTGGAGCCAATTTTCTCGATAATTTTATACATACCTACAAGTGAGATTCGGCCTGGACGTAGTTTGGATCTGTCTAAGTTAATAAAGAGTGGCCCTGAGAGCATACCTCTGAGTTCAATCCACGCTAAAATACGAATCTTGGTTATTTCGGGAACAGTATCCCTTACCAAGTTCAGAGTCTTAAGCCTGTTGTTATAAAATTTGGATCCCTTACAGCAGAACAATTTAATAGTTTGCGCAAGGCTTACGGTGGTTTAAGCAAGGTCCCCTACACTAAAGGCCGCAGTTATGACCTAATTGATTTTTTGCCTCCGGTCATGCAGGCATTAATTGAGTTAGGAGAGCCTCAGCCTCAAGAAGTGTCACCGGATTGGCTTAAACAGCTACCGACCCAAGTTGACAGCATTTTTGTGGATCAAAATTGTTGGGGCACTTCCTATGCGGTATCTCGTCATATTCAGAATCCAAGCCTTGGGCAGTATTCCGTTTTTGTGAATAGTCAGGCGCAACTTTTTAAAATGCTTAAGGACCGTCTAAGGACTCGAGCGGAAACGGCCATTCGCTTTGGTGATTGGCTATTCATTTCAAATAATTTTCCCGATAGTGATTCAAAATTTTTGGGGCACACGGCCTTGGTTATAGACAAAAATCTTTTCTTTGAAAAAGAAGGCCCCGGCCAAGGGAATCGATGGCAACTTATTACGGGGAATGATTTGCATGAAAGGTGGGCCGACCATGAAGATTTGCCAGTGGTTTTTGAGTATTCGCAAGTCACAGGTGAATTGGAAGACCCTCAATCTATTTCTTTGGAGCACAATAGAAACGAATATGATTTAAATATTGCAAACTACGTCCCCGCTGAAGAAAGAAAGTCGCTGATTTTCAGTATCGATAGCTCTAACCCTATGATGGGTCGACCATGGCCGGCGTTGCATCCCATTGTGCATCTTAATTTGAAAATTGATGCAAAAACTCAACGTGGTTCGTTTAGATAGCATTTACCATTGCCGAAGATGTCTAGCTTCAGACCTATCAAGATCAAACGAGTGTCCTATTAAGGAGCCTTCAATGGTTTTACTTAAGCACATTTGTCAGAATCTGTGCCTTTGCAAGATCCTGCGAAATGGCACCGGGATTTACGCCCAAAGAAGTCGCCACAGTGGCCATCAGATTTTCCGGGCGTAAGATAAAGCTATCTTTACGCTCTAGGGATGGCATCAATGTGTTGTTATTTAACGGAAGACCCGCAAGATAAGGCGTGCCTGACTTGCTTTGTGATCTGGTTATCAACGTAGATCCACCAATGATAGTTGATTTCATTTTGGGGCTAAAGATCAAGGCCGAGTTGCACTGCGGGTTATGATCTTTTCCTTGGGATCCGTTAAGTGCAGGAGTTCTGGTGAACTCAGATGTCACAACCACTGTTGTTTGATCGAGCAAAGTCCGCGTTGTATCGTCACGTAAATCAGCGCTGACACCGGGGTTGGATTTTAGTGCCGCGATAACCTTAGCGACTTCAGAAAAACTTTCTGTTAGCAGATTGGCGTGAGTACCAGGATGACCCGCATGAGTATCAAGACCTTTATTCACTGAAAGAAATGAAGTCTGCGAAAGGCCCGCACGGAAGGCTGACACAATCGCGGCGATTTCTTTGTTGTCAGAAAATGATTTAAAGATTTCATTATAGCGATTGATTTTATCACTATGAGAAATCAATGCACGACGGGCTTTAGAAAACTCGGTTTCCTTATCGCCGAAGTCGATCAAAGCATCAGCTCCTGTCAAAGAGGAATTGGCCAAATTGACGAGGTCCCAAATATTTTTATTTTTTCCGCCATTAAAAACGGAAGTATTGGCCAAAGTTCCGAATGGAGAATTATAAACCAGACCTTCAAGCTCTAACGGTAAAACCCCTAAATGACCTTGGCCATTTCCTGTCGACATATAGATTGATGCGGAGTCATGCCCGCCGTCATTGGCAGTTACGAACATTCCGTTGACGACAGTCATATTCGCAAAAAAGGGCTGCAATGGCTTCATTGCGGGTCCAACAAAAGAATTTCCAAAAGGCAGAAGCTCATCAGTACGGTATTCGATAAAAAAATCTTTTTCAGAGGGGCGAACTGCGGCTGTCCATGGATCTAAGGAAAGCGACGTATCCCATCCTCCATTGATGGCAATAAAGACCATAAATTGAGGTGTGCCGTTATTTTGTGCCCATGAAAGTACGGGCCATGAAAATAGCGATGAGGCGGCAGAGAAGATTCCTAAGTTAACCGCAGATTTACAAAAATGTCTTCTATTCATAAAACACCCTTAGTAACTTAAGAATTCATCGCGCAATGCGAGGTTGATGGAAATTTTTTTAATGATCTCTATGTTGCTCAATTCACCCAAAGGCTGGGTTGCTTGAAACAACTTTTCGCGAAGAACATCAGGTTCAATAATATCAAAATCTTTTATAGTTTCGTCTGATCCAAGAATGACAAAGACCATGTTGGCAATGATCTTTTTTTGGATTTCTGCAGGAACTCGGTTCCAATGAGAAAGAGATTGGTTATTGAGTATGTCAAAGCTTTCTTGACCGATAAGACGTTGGATTGGATATGATATAAAAGAAATGCCTGCGAACCCCTCGCCAATGCACTTGGTAATCAAAGCCACAGTGCTTTGATTTGGTGTCGGTGAAATCGGAGTACCAGTCAATGGCGCATCGACTCCCAAGGCTGTTTTTTCTTTATCAAGACTATGAGTGCTGCAAGTATTAATCGGCACGATGGAATTCATCGCAAGTACCAGCTCATGGTTTGTTAAATAGCGGCGCGAAGTTTCTTCAAAGCTCGCAAAGGCAACCTGTGAAAAAAGTAATGATCCAATCAGGTAACGAAAAATACTTTTCATCATTGTCCGCCTTTAGTTGCAACTTGAGGCTTTCCTTCGAAGTCAGGGGCACCCAGCTCTAACCATCTTTTAATATTTTGAATTTCATCTTTAGATGGTTTCCATAATGAATCGGATGGCGGCATCTCGGCTCGCGCTCCATCGTGTTCAATGTCTAAAACTTTACGCAAAGTTTTAATCGCCTCATCACGCGAGCTTTGATCTTTTCCGTAAGGCAGAGATGTCAAATCCCAAACGTTCTCGCCTTGCGAGTCATGACAGCTTTGACAGCTCTTAAAAGTGGTTGTTACACGATGAGCAAGAATTTGTCCTTCACTTAAGACTTGGGGTTTTTCTTTAAACTCGGGACGGCTTACTAAGTAAGACACGAACTCCCGCGGCTTCCTTCCGGATTTTTCAAAAGCAGCGACAAGTTCCTTTTCGACTTCAGGAGTAATTGGTTTGTCTTTACCGACGTACCAACGCCAGAAATGCGATACTTGACATTGGAGGTATTCAGGCTGCTGGGTAAGTTTTTGCGCTAAATCGCCGAAGCCCTTTAGAGGTATGTTTACTTTACGCAGGTCTTTGCCCTGATATGCCAATGCTCCTGAACTTGGTGTAGGAGAAAGACTTGCACCCGAAAAAGCAAAAACTTGTCCAAGTGGATCTAGCTTATAGTGACACTTCATGCAGTCCACTTGCTCACCATGCACGTTGCCTGCTGCGGATTTGCGAATATCATCTTCGGTTAAGTTTTTATGGTCCGGAAATATTGTATCAAAGTCTTTAATTTGGGAATTGGAGTCCGCAATGGGAGCCGTTGCGATCATTGTGTCGCAAAGAAAGATTCTGAACACTGCCGCGGCTCTGCGACGGTTCTTATTAAGTGCGGTGTTTGCATAGCGATCAAAGAAGATTGGAGTAGTGATGATGCCTGCAAGTCGTTGATCGTTGGCTGGAAAATCATATTTATAAATAGTGCGCTCAGCCTTGACCCCGTCATCGCGTTCCTTGAAAAACTGTTCAATACTTTCTTCAAGATGTGATGAAGTTAAGTTTTGATAGAATGTAGGTTCTGGGCGTCTGCCGTCACCAGAAAAATAGGCCTTATACTTTTTGCTGAGCAGGAGTGAATCCCAAGACGCATTTTCAGCAAGAAGTTCATCTAAAAAAAAGTCATAAGTGTTCTTTATGGAGTTGCCATAGTCTCCGACTCGAGGATTTTCTAGGGATGTTTTGACTCTGACAAGCTCATTGATTTTTTGTTTCAGCTTAAATGAAAACTTTTCGTTTTGAACGTACTCCTTAGTTTTCTTTTGCAAATAGGCTTCAGCATTTCCTTTCGCCTGCTCGCTTCGCAATTCCTGGCGCTCCTCCAAAGAAGGGGGTTCTCCTTTAAGAGCCTTAGACAGTTTGATCAATTGGGTTTCGTAGCCTGCGGGCCCGGCGAGTGTGGCAGATGAAATGCTAAATAGTAGAAAAATTAATAGGTATTTCATTTGGCCTCTGCTGAGTTGTTTAGAAGCTGCGTAATATAAAATCCTAAAAGCGAGTTTTTGATCGATGAGCCTCGACGGAGAGGCCCACGAGTTTGTGGATCGACCACGTCAAATCCTTCCTTGCGGAATACGGAGATGGCTGCGTCTACAGAGGCTTCAAAACTAACCATGCATGATCTGTTGTCTTTATCTAAGAAATTTAAAGTTGCTACCTGCGAAGCAAGAAATGGATTTGGCGTATCAAAGACGCCCCCTTCGCGGCCAACGGCAGCTACCTCGAATGTCTTTTCATTAACTTTCTTTAGTTGCACGTCAAAGACGACTCCGACACTCTGATTTTCATTCATACCAGTAATGCTATTTCCCAACATGGATTCGTTGGCCCAGCTGTTAATGATATAGTGACCGTTTATCAATGTGAGGTTCTTAGCCCAATCCATTTTTGCACAGACCAAACGATCCTTCTTTAGGCGATTTGAATAGAAGTTTTCTCTTTTAGCATCATACCAAGTAAGAATTCCGCGCTTTTGTTCTATGGGGGTATCTTTTGGGCTATTACCTATATTCTGGCTCGTGGTTACAATGCTTCCAATTTTATTTTGGTCAGGATGATATACCCAGCGGACAGAGAGGTCCTGAACCGCGATGTCCAATTCGTATTTGCAGGTCGTTAGGACCTGCTCGTAATCACAGGTATTTTCGATCTGTCTAAGGCCAATAAATGTTCTTTCAACTTTCCCAATTTCTTGAAACATCCCCGCAACGCGACCGTCACCGAAGTCTAGAAAGTAACCTTCAGGTTTACTGATTATTTGTGGGGCCTTCTTGGGTGTTTGTTGGTTCACGGGCATAGACCCGCCATCAGCTGCCCAGCCGGCCCATGACCACGTCAAAATTATTAAGCTTAAAATTATCTTCATCCTTGGGCCTAAGTGCACAAGGCGTTCTCGCCTCAAAATATATAAACTTGTTCCTGAGTGTCTAAAGCCTCGACAGGTGACAATACTAGCCCTTCGCCGCGTAAATATGGCGTTGATTAAAAGCCTTACGAATCTTAAATACTCAGGACTACTCAATAAAAATTCTTGTTACCTGACAGGTTCCTGCAGAATATTAGGAAGTCTTAC
>CAMLMF010000138.1 GCA_946480995.1 uncultured Bdellovibrio sp.
TGATGAGTGCTCAGGGAGGTCTGCAAATCGTCGCAAATCAAAAGGTCTGTATGGTGACTAATATGGTTTTTCCCAGGGATCAAATTCCTGTAAAACACGCCGGTAAAACCTATTACGGCTGCTGTGAAAACTGCAAAAAAACGTTAGGTGAAGAGGCCACTTCAAGGACGGCGATAGATCCGATTTCTAAAAAATCTGTGGATAAAGCGACAGCAGTGATTGCCGCACGTGACGACGGTTCCGTGATTTATTTTGAAAATCAGGCGAACTTTAATAAATTCAAAAAAAGAAACAGCAATTAAACTTTTTTGACGAATTCGGACTTTAAGTTCATCGCGCCAAAGCCATCAATCTTACAAGAAATATCGTGGCCATCGCCACCGTCAGTAAGACGGATGTTTTTCACTTTGGTGCCGACTTTTACAACCGAAGACGACCCTTTGATTTTAAGATCTTTGATCACGGTGACGGTGTCGCCATCTTGCAAGACGTTGCCGTTGGCATCTTTAATGACCGCTGGGCCCGAAGCGTCCTCGGCTTCTTCAGTTGCCATCGTTTGGGGATTCCACTCAAAAGAACACTCGGGACAGATCCACAAGTTTCCATCTTCGTAAATATTTTCAGACTGACATTTTGGGCATTGAGTGGGTGTTTGCATGCCTTAGTTGAATCACAGGGCCCTGGGGTTTGGCTATTGAAAAGTGCGAATCTCTAACCCCCGAGGGCAAAAAAAGAGGGCTGCTGTCAAAGCAACCCTCTTAAAACTAGAAATAATTTATAAGTTCTAGTGCGCCGTTTTTGCCTCTGTCGGTTCATCCAAAGTTCTTTCGCGTTTATCAAAGCGTGCAAATAAACTGTACACGCTTGGTACGACGTAAAGAGTTAACAGCGTAGAAACCATCACACCACCGATTACAGCCAAAGCCATTGGCTGACGGGCTTCCGCACCCGGGCCGAAGCTTAAAGCTGCAGGCAAGGCACCAGCGATGGTCGCGATCGAAGTCATTAAGATCGGACGAAGGCGCGTCGGGCAAGCCTCAAGCAAGGCTTTGTCGACGTGAATATGCTCTTCGTCACGGCGCTGATTGGTGAAGTCCACAAGTAAGATGGAATTCTTTTTCACGATGCCCATCAATAAAATCAAACCGATCATACTGAAGATATTTAATGACTGGCCACCAATCAATAAAGCCAAGAACGCACCCGAAAAGCTAAATGGCAACGCCACAAAGACCGTGATCGGATCGATAAAGCTATTAAACTGTGACGCCAAGATCATATAGGCGACAACGAAACCCATCACCAAGGCAAAGATCAAGCTTAAGAAACTTTTTTGGAAGTCTTCCGCAGAACCGCTCAATAACACTTTGTAATCGGCTGGCAGAATTTTCTTCGCCACTTCTTGCGCTTTGTCGACAGACTGCTGCTGACTTAAGCCTTCTCCGACGTTACCAAAGATCACGATCGTACGTTGACGATTTTTACGCGAAATACTCGAAGCCACCGCAGACTCTTTGATGTCGACGACATCGGCAATCGGTACAAGCTCACCACGGTTGTTACGCACTTTCAGTTCGCGAATGCGTTCTACAGGTGAACGACCGTCTTCCGTCATTTTCACGCGAATGTCGTAACGATGACCGCCTTTTTCATAGGTGCCTACGACCACGCTGCCCATCATCGCATTGACGACTTCGCCGATGGCCATCACGCTGACACCGCGGTTCATGGCTTTTTGCCGATTCGGAATAATTTGAACTTCCGGAGCCCCACCTTGATAGTCGGAACTAACGTCCGCCATCACTTTTTGTGCTTTTAATTCTTCTACGATTTTTTCAGAATACGCACCTAACTGATTCCAGTCCGGACCTTGAATGCTGAATTCGACGGGGAAGCCTTTGCCTCCGCCTCCGCCGAAACCTTGGGTCGAAGGATCTTGCACCTGAGGCTTTGCTTCGGGCATGGTTTTATTTAAGAACTCACGCACAACTTCGATGAACTCTTGTTGGCTCAGTTCCTTGCCTTTCACAGCATCTTTGCCACGTTGTTTTTTCGGTTTCAAGTCGACGAACAACATCGCATTGTTCGATTCACCACCAGTAAAGCCACCGGCTGCAACGAAGGATGAAGCCACTTCAGAGCGTGAGTGCAGAAATTCTTCGATCTGTTTTACCTTCGCATCAGTGAATGTAATCGCAGATTTGGGCGGATTGCTGATTTGAATCATCAACGAACCTTGGTCTTGTGGTGGTTGGAATTCACCTTTTAAGAAGGCCACGGAAGAAAAGCTCAACACAAAGAACACCAACGATACGCCGATTACTTTCCAACGATGGCGTAAAGAAATTTCTAGTGTGCGGGTGTAAGCGTTTTTCAAACTTTCGAAGCCCGCTTCAAAAGCGCGACCCAAACGAGTGGTACGTTCACTCGTGTCGACAAATTGCGAAGCACGCATCGGGGTTAACGTGAGGGCTTCAAGCAATGAAATCATCACTGCGGCACTCATCGTCACGCCGAATTGGAACAAGAAGCGACCAATGATCCCTTCCATGAAGGCAATTGGCAAGAAGATCGCTACTAACGATACGGACGCAGCCATCGCAGCGAAGGTAATTTCGCGTGCACCGATTAAGGCGGCTTCGCGTTTGCTTTTCCCCATCTCTAAGTGACGGATGATATTTTCTAATACCATGATGGCATCATCGACGACGATACCAATGGCAAGACTTAGTCCCATCAGAGTAAAGATATTCAAAGTAAAACCTGCGAAGTACAGCACGATAAAGCTTCCCAAGACGGAAGTTGGGATCGCCAGCAAGACGTTGAACGTTGAAGACCACGAGCCTAAGAACAGCCAGCAAACCAAAGACGTCAATAAAGCGGCTAAAGCAAGAGTTAAGACCAACTCATGCACGGATTCTTCAACGAACTTCGTGCCGTCGAAGTTCACAACGATCTGTGTTCCTTCAGGCAACGTTTTTTGGATTTCGGCAACACGTTCTTTCACGGCATGGGCTACAGACACGGCGTTCGAGCCACGTTGTTTGACGACACCCAGGCCGACCGCGGCTTTGCCATTGGCGCGTGCGAATTGCACAACGTCAATCAAGCCTTCTTTAAAGTCTGCGACTTTGCCTAGAGGAATCGGATTGTAATTCGGTCCGCCTCCGCGGGTGTTGATCAGAATTTGGCTGAACTGTTCAGCTTTTTTCGCCTCGCCCAGTGTACGTAGGCTGTATTCCGTTTTATCAAACTCGGCACGCCCCGCCGGTGGTTCACCGTGTTCAGTGCGTAAAGTGTTAACCACATCAGAAACAGTCAGGGCATAACTATTTAAGACTTTGTTGCGCACCCACACGCGCATATTCGGTGAAAGGTAACCGGGCATCCATAGGTTGCCGACTCCCGGCACAGTGGTCATGCGATCGCGGATGTTGTCTTTTACATAGATCATCATTTCTTCTAGAGACATCGTCGTGCTAGAAAATGACAACCACATGATCGGGAAGTCTTCCGGATTGATTTTCATCACGGTCGGTGGATTCATCGCTTTGGGTAAAGCATCTTGAATTTGCGAAATCTTCGCTTGCACGTCTTGGAAGGCCACGTCGATGTTGCGCTCAAGATCGAACTCAACTGTGATGTCAGAAGTACTGTTGCGCGCCGTTGAAGTGATGTTCTTGACACCTTGGATGCTGATCAAAGCATCTTCAATCGGATCGATAACATCGGCTTCCATAACTTCCGGGGCAGCCCCTTCGTAACGAACAGAAATTGCGATCACCGGAAAGTCGACGTCAGGCAATTCGCTGACGCCCATGCGCATGAAGCTGATCGCTCCAAACACAATAAGACCAAACATCAACATCCAGGCAAAAACGGGTCTACGGATGGATAAATCGGATAAAGTCATTCTATTCTTCCTTCACTGGCGGAGCCGTGATTTGTGCCGAAGCAATTTGTAAGCGAATTAGATCCAACTGCACCGCAAAGCGAGCTTGATCTAAGGCGCGCGAAGCAACGCGAAAATCAGTCAAAGACTGTTGCACGTCGATATTGCGTGAAAGTCCACGACGGTAATCTCGTTGCATTACTTGGTAATTCTTTTCAGAAAGAGTCGCTGAAGTTTGCAAAGCCTCAACTTGTTTTTTTCTCGTTTGGAATGTTTCATAATAAGTGGAGATTTCTTGAGTCGCTAAGCGGCGAGCACGAGCCAAAGATAAATCTGCTTCGATTCTTTTTGATGCGGCTTCGCGGACTTTGCTTTGGGTGGCGCCGCCTTCAAATAACGGCATTGTGAAACGTAATTGCACATCCCACTTTAAGTCTTCAGTGAAACCATCAGGGCGCTTAAAATAGTAATTGCCGATAAGGTCCAAAGAAGGTGCGTGGGCCCCCTTCGCAATAGAAACTTCCTCTTCCATCGCTTCCAATTGTTTTTTCGCGGCTTTGACATCGTAGCGGTTTTCAATATTTTGCAAATACGTCGGCAGTGGGGCCAAAGTCATTTTGTCGCTCAATGCGGGATCTTGCAGAGGTTCTTGGACGTTAAGGCCCGTCAAGAACGCCAGATTTTCCCTTGCGGTGCGCAGTTGTCCCTTCGTTAGCTGCCATTCTGCTTTAAGTGCCGCATCGGTTGCTTGTGCCGTTAAGACCTCATTTGAATTGGACTCACCCCGACGGGCCCGAGCCCCGAGTTCGCCGACACGCTCGGCATAAATCTTGGTTTGCACTTCTAGATTTTTAAGATCTTGTTCTAAAGCCAAGACGTTCAAATAAGCCATGGCGACCTCTTGATAAAGTAGAACCATGGTTTGGTTGCGAATTTCTTCTTGGGATTCAACCAGATCTTTTTGTTGGCGCAATCCCGCGAATTCTCTAAGCCCACGAAACAACGCCTGCGTGGCCGTAAGGTTCACAGTGGTTTGTCTTTCAGGAAAGAAATCTCGAGCGGTCGCATCGGTCGGCTGGGGCTGCACGAGGTGGCTGGCGTTCAAAGCCAACTGCGGAACAATCCCACCTTTAACTTGAGAAACACGTTCTTTAGCACGAATGACTTGCTCTTTGGCAATACCAACCACTTCGTTTCTTTGCAGCGCCGACTGGAAGGCTTCCTGCAAAGTTGCGGCTTGCAAGGAAAGGGGAGCTAGAACCAAAAGGGAAATTAAGATTTTTGATGTGTTTTGCATTCGATTATTTTGCTCGAAAAAGACTTTTTATCAAATCAAAGATCTGTAAAGAGAGAAAAAGAAAAATTGCGTTATAAGGTCGGTGTTCTTAGAGGGGCAGAATGTGATACCCAGTGCGATTTGCGTTGCCAGATAAAATATGTTGTGTGCAAGATTAATGTATAAGGAGATCTCATATGAAAAGTAAAATTCCGTTTTTCGCGCGCTTGCTTTTAGGTCTTATCTATTTCGTTTTTGGACTGAATGGATTCCTGCAATTCATTCCTGCTCCACCAAATATGCCAGAGGGCGCTATGGCGTTCATGGGTGGCATGATGGCTGCCCCGTATTTCTTCCCGGTTCTTAAAGGAACAGAAGTTATCTGCGGAGCTTTATTGCTGTCGGGGATGTGGAGCCCATTGGCTTTGGTTATTCTGGCTCCGATCACGTTGCAGATTCTTCTTTTTCACAGCTTTATGACTCCGGGTCTTGAGAACGTGATCTTGCCTCTTGTGATGGTTGCTTTGCACGTTACTGCCGCTTCCGCTTACAAAGGTATTTATAAGCCTCTTCTGGCTAGAAAATAGCCTCAAAGGCAATTCGGGAACTTAAGTTTGCTTTGTTAAATTTAAGTTCCCGAAGATTTTTATTTAGTTTCTTTTTGTTGTCGTGCATGCCTCAGCAATGCACTAATTTGTCACTACTTCCAAAGTAACTTCGATGTTTCCGCGTGTCGCATTTGAATAAGGGCACACTTGATGAGCTTTTTCTACAAGTCCCTGAGCCGCTGACTTATCCATGCCTGGTAAGCGCACTTGCAAGTTCGCTTTGATGCCAAAACCTTGTGGAATCGGACCGATGCCCACAGAGGCTGTGATGGCCAAATCTTGCGGTAAAGTGATTTTTTCTTTCATCGCCACAAACTTCATTGCGCCGATAAAGCATGCAGAGTAACCAGCCGCAAAAAGTTGTTCTGGGTTTGTGCCAGCACCACCGGCGCCACCCAGTTCTTTCGGTGTTGAAAGAGACACTTCCAAACGACCGTCGTTTGATTTTGATGCGCCATCGCGGCCGCCTGTAGATGTTGCTTGAGCTGTGTAAAGGACTGTTTCAAGTTTGTTCATAGTGACTTCCTTATTTAAAAGTTAAATAACTTGCATACAAGATAATACACAAAGATCGGACTTGCAAATACTTTGTGTGCAAGGTATTGTTTTTTTATGAGCCATGAAAGCATTCGTCTTAAAAATCAACTTTGCCATCCGCTTTATAGCGCCACAAACGCCTTGATGCGGGCGTATAAACCGCTTTTAGAGCCTTTAAAAGTGACCTATCCCCAGTACTTGATTTTAATGGCCCTGTGGGATTCCGATGAGATCAACATCAAAGAAATCTCAGATCGGACCTATTTTGATTCGGGCACCTTAACGCCACTCATCAACAAACTCAAAACTCAAGGTCTGGTGACCATAAAACCGATGCCGTCAGACAAGCGCAACAAGATCATCGCCTTGACCCCGAAAGGGAAGCGCCTGCAAGAAAAAGCGGAAAGCATTCCTAAGGAGCTTACCTGCAAGGTGGAGTTGTCAAAGGCGGATTTCATCGAACTCAAGCGTC
>CAMLMF010000139.1 GCA_946480995.1 uncultured Bdellovibrio sp.
AATCAAATTCCGCATTGGCCGGTTGTACTATCAAAGCAATCACTTTGATGAAGCTGCAAAGTACTTCCGTGAAATCGTGCAACAGTATCCAAGTACAAAGTATGCGGAATACTCTGCAAATCTTCTTTTGGATATTTACAACTTAAGAAAAGACTATGCGGGCTTAGAAAAAGCCGGTTCAGAGCTTTTGGCAGTGCCTTCGATTGCCTCTTCGAAAGCGGGTTCGGACATTCGCGGCGTCTTGGAAAAGTCGTCTTTCAAACGTGGTCAAGACTTAGAGATCGAAAAGAAGTACGGCGAAAGTGCGCAAGTGTTCGAATCATTTGCAAAACAAAATCCGACTTCGAACTTAGCCGTTACGGCCATGTTTAATGCCGGCGTGAACTTTGAAAGAGCCGGTGTGAATGCGTCGGCAATTCAAGCTTATCAAAGTGTTCTGGGATCGAAAGATGCATCGGCTGAAAAGCTAAAGCCGAAGGCGCGTCGATTGTTGGCAAAACAGTATCAGGACTCCGCGCAGTTTGAAGAAGCCGCGAAGCTTTACAAGCAAGCTGCGGATGAAAGCCCGAACGATCCTTTAACTCCAAATATGATTTACAACTCTGCGGTTCTTTATGAAGCCTTGGGTAAATCGGATGAAGCGATTCGCTCGTATACAGCTTTCACCAAAGTGAATAAGAAGCACTCGGATAACATTGAAGCCGTTTACAGCATGGCGCAAATCCATCGTAAAGCGGGGCAAAACGGGGCTGCGATTGCACGCTATACTGAATATGTCGATGGTGGTGGCAGCGACCGCGAAAAAGTGGTGGAAAGTGCTTACTGGGTCAGCGAACTTTACGGCCGTCAAAAAGCGGTAACGAAATCAAAAGAGTGGGCTGATAAAACTTTGGCGATTCAAAAGCGTTTTGCTCCTAATAAGAAAGGCATTGGTGCTTCTTACGCAGCGAAAATCCGCTTGGCTGAAACCATGCTGACGTTCCGAGAAATGCGTGGAGTGACGTTCCCGTCTGATCCTTCGCGACAAAAGGCCGCGGCGGATAAGAAAATCGGATTGTTGACTCGTTTGGCGAGCGAACTGGGTGATGTGATTAAGTATGACAGTGCCGAAGAAATCGTCAGCGCTTTGAGTGTCTTAGGGGAAGCAAACTTGAACATGGCGCAGACCATTTTAAATGCGCCGTTGCCGGGGGGCTTGAATGCTGAAGAAACGAAGCAGTACAAAGCGGGCGTAGAAAAATTCGCAGAACCCTTCTTGGGCAAGGCTCGTGATGGCTTTAAATTGGCTGTCGAACGTGGCTGGGAGCTTGAGGTTTATAATGATGGATTTAAAACAGCTTACGAATACATGAGCAAGCAAGATCCAAAAACTTATTATAACGGTGGCGAAGTGGGTGCGGATATCCGCTTAGTGAATTGGATGGGTCAATAATGAAAAAGATTATTGTTTTAGTCGCATTACTTGGATTGGCGGCATGTTCGTCAAAAGGTCCCGTGAAAGAAACAGCCGAAGCACCAGCTTCTGAATCTTCTGTGACAGAGGCTCCTGTGGTGATTAAAGAAAGCGCGTCGGCTCCCTCGGCGCGTGAAGAAGTCCCAGACCGCCCACCAGAAAGACCTGTGGCACCTTCGCAGTACGCAGCTTTAAATGAGGCGATAAAGGCGCAAAGCGACGATCGTATCTATCAAGCAGCAACGCACATCCTGACGCAAACTCCGAACGATGCGCGGGCTTTAAATGCGTTGGCGATGTACCACTATAAACGCGGTCGCTTTGATTTATCTCGTTATCTTTTGCGCAAGGCGATTTCCGCAAGCCCTAAAATGGCAGAACTTCATTCCAACTTAGGAACTGTGCAGTTAGCACAGAATGAAAAGCGTGATGCCATCAAGTCGTATCGTCGCGCTTTAGAAATCAATAGTGATGAGCCCGTTGCTGCTGCGAACTTAGGTTCGATCTACGTGCAAGAGCGTGACTTTAGCAAAGCGCAGATCGTTCTGGAAGTGGCCTATCGTCGTGGCGTGCGCGATCCGCGAGTATTAAACAACTATGCGATCGCACTTACTTCAGCGCAAAAATACGATAAAGCAGAAGAATTGTACAAAACGATTTTGAAAGATGGCTCCAACAACCGTGAAGCATTATTTAATTATGCAACATTGTTGGTGGATAATATGGGCAAATACCAGGACGGACTAGACGTTATTAATAGACTAAAGTTTGTAGGTGGACCCGGAGATACACGCAATAGAATTATTGCTTTGGAAAATAAGGCGAAAGCTGGTTTAAAATAGAGTGAAGGTGGAAAAGATGTCGAAAATCCTCAAATTGTTGACGGTCCTATTTGTGTTGATTTGTGCGTTTGATTTTGCAAATGCGCAGTCAGCCAATAGCACGTCGACGACAACCACGACGACTACAACTGCAAAAAAAGAACGAAAAGCCAAGTTGAACTTCGAAGATGAGCTTATTGAAGGTTCCACGCAAAAGCCGGATCTTTTCTATTTGTTTCAGAAAAAGAACTTCAACTATAAAAGATTGATTAAGCTTAGAGAAAATTTTTTACCCGAGATGAGACGAACAACAGAAGATATACAGCGGGTCCGGGGTGGTAATTGAGATCGCCGTTAATACTAAGAATTTTTGAAAATAATCAGCTCGTAGGTGTTAAGCAGTTCGATCAAGATCAGATCGTGATTGGTCACAATGCGGAAGTGCATCTGGATTTAGCTTCAGATCAAGTTTCGCCCATTCACTGTTTGATCGAGCTTCGTGACAATGGTTACTACATCTGTGATCTCGGCTCTTCATCAGGAACCTTCAAAAATGGTCAGGCCATTTTGGATGAGGCTTTAACTTCTGGCGACGACATTGAAATTGGTCCATACAAGATCTCTTTCTTTATCGGTGTGCCGAAACCAAAAGCTGTGCCGAACACGACGGGTGTTGCTCCAGTAGCGCAAACTCCGACGCCTCCTCCTCCGCAACGTCCTGCGGCTGTGCCAGACTTTAAAAAGCCTGAGCCAGCAACAATGCCGCCAGCAGCCGTGGTTAAAACGGAAGAAGTTAAAGTCGCAACGCCAATCCCAGTTATGGTTCCGCCACCAGAGGTTCTTCGCGCTGATGAAAAGCCGGTGATTGCGTCGATGCCGGTGCGCCCGGAAATTCGTAAAGGTCGCAGCAGCTATAAAAAAGAAAAGAAGACAAAAACTTTTGCTCCGCCAAGTGATATTAAAGACCTGCGTTCGTACTTAAAACCAGGTAAAGGCACAACGCTGGAAGTGATCGTTGCTTGGAAAGAGCGTGTGATCAACACGTACCACTTCCGCGGGACCAAGCCAATTCGCGTGAACTCGGGCGAACGACAAATTGCGTTGCCAAACGGTTTAGCGCCGAAGAATTTTCCTTTGATTGATTTGGCCAATGGTGTTCGGGTCAATGCGACGATGGATATGACCGTTGAAATGGTTTCTTCTGCAGGCCTGCAGCCAGTGGATGACTTGGCTCGCAACGGTAAAGCCCAAAAAACTGGCCACGGCTACAGTGTTCGCTTGGAACAAAACGAAATGGTTTGTATTTCGTTACCGGGTGGTTACTTAAATATTTATATTCGCTTTGTGGCGCAGCCTCCGGTTGTGCCGATGTTACCTCCTTTGATGTTGTCTGGTTCAGAGATGACGGGTGTGGTGATGTCCATCGTATTGGTGGGCTTGCTTGCGCTTTATATCTCGGCGACGACACCAAAAGATGGTGAAGGAGATAAGCAGGAAGAAGTGCAGCGTATTGCGCAGGTGGTATTTAATAAGCCACCTCCGCCAGCACCTCCGGTTCCGACACCTCCACCTCCGGTGCCGCCTCCGCCACAGCCTGTGGCGACGCCAACTCCGCCTCCTCCAGCTCCGAAAAAAGTGGTGGTTGCAGATCAAGCTAAGGAAGCACAGAAAAAAGGTCCAAGCGTACAAAAAGCGCAGCCTGCTCAAGTAGCAGCGCGTGCGAATGAAGTGGCGCCAAAACCAAATGCTCAAGATCGTACTAAAAAATTCACGTCCACTCGTCAGGGTGGTGCGATGAAGACCGGTCAAACCGAAGGTGCCAACGCACAATCTTCGAATAAAGATTTGTCGAAAGTCGGATTGTTCAGTGCCTTCGGTGGCGGTGGCAATCGCGCTAACATCGACAAAGCTTACAGCGGCTCGGGCGAAGTTTTAGGTATGGCGGACAAAGCGACCGGAACTTCGGGTTCAAATGAAGACCGTGGCGGTAACGACATCGGTTCGAAATTTAAAGACGCTGGGGCCGGTGGTAAAGGGACTGCGACCCAAGGGATCGCTGGCATCGGAACCAAAGGTCGTGGGTCAGGTCAATCAGCTTACGGCGCGGCAGACGGTTTTGGCAGCAAAACGACAGTCGCGGTTGAAGGCGGTGGTTTTGAAGAGTCTTTCGATGGAACCATCGACAAAGAAGCCATTCGTCGTGTGATTCGCGCCAAGAAGCATGAATTGCAAAGTTGCTACGAACGAGCTTTGAATACCTTAGAAAAAGGAACAAAGCTTGAAGGTAAAATTATCCTTTCGTGGGAAATTATTGATCGAGGACAAGCGCGCAACGTGAAGGTGAAAAGTTCAACCGTGGGTAATTCGAAGGTTGAAAACTGTATCCGTGATCGTTTAGCAAGCTGGACATTCCCAGAACCACCAACGGGATTGGTTGCCGAAGTGCAGGCTTACCCGTTTGTTCTGAATCCAGCAGGAAATTAGTTTTTTTAAATAAAGTTTTTTAAGGAGGAATTCCGTGAACCCAACAGCAGCAGTAGACAACATGAATGTAATCCAGCGAGCATTCGCAGAGGGCGGTTTCGTAATGTACGTGATCGCGGTCATCGCGATTTTAGCTCTTTTCCTAATCGTAGAAAGAATGATGAAATTCAAAAATCTTTCTGTCGATAAAAAGGAATTCACCGATCAAATTTTCAGAATGGTTGTTGCTGGTGATTTGCGCCAAGCCATCAGTTACTGTGATGCACGTCCAGCTCCGCTGACGAACACAGTGAAAGCAGGCTTAGTTCAAGCAATGAACAAACGCCCTGACGAAGAAGTACAAGTGGCGATGGATGCAGCAGTGATGCGCGAAATGCCAAAAGTAGAAGGTTGGACTTCTTTCTTGGCAGTGTTTGGTAACGTTGCGGTTCTTGCCGGTCTTTTGGGAACGATCATTGGTATGATCGGTTCATTCCGCGCGGTGGCAGCAGCCGATCCAGCGACAAAAGCTTTGGAGCTTTCAAAAGGTATCTCGCATGCCTTGAATTGTACGGCGTTCGGTCTTTTCGTCGCGATTGTTTCGATTGTCGCTTACGGATTGTTCCAACATCGTATTCAAAAAACTGAAAATGAAGTTATCGAAACAAGCATGAGTCTTTTGAATCTCGTCGTAGCTAACAGAGAAAAAATTAAAGACTAACGGTTAGATAGGTTTAGGGGTTTCTATGGCTCACATAGATAGTGGCGGTTCTGGCGGCAGACAAAGAAGTATCGAGTTGAATCTCGTGCCTTTCATCGACTTGATGAGCGTGCTTATCACGTTCTTGTTGATCACGGCTGTCTGGACCCAAGTTTCTATGATCCAAATTGGCAGTTCTCTATATGGGAAGAAGTCGGAATCACAACCGGCTCCGACACCTCCACCTAATGCCGACGTGGTATTGAAAGTGGATGTGAAAGAGGGTGGCTATGTTTTAACTGTTGGGAGACAAGTCATAAGTCTTCCTATGGTGAACCAACAATTTGATGATGCGGGCCTGGTTGCACAATTGCAGCGTGTGAAGCAGCTTTATCCAGAAAAAGTCGATGCGATCGTCAGTGTCGCCGACATCGTTCCTTATGAACAACTTATCAAAGCAATGGATAACTGCTTAACCGCAGGATTTTCAGCGATCTCCGTTGCGACGGGAGGGCCGAACTAATGGCCATCTTTAGACCGGGCGAAAGACATCGTTATCACAATATTTTGAGCAAACGAAAAGGCAAGCGCGAGGTCACGGCTTTGTTGTCTTTGACAGCGATGGTTGACATGTTCACCGTGCTCGTTATTTTCCTTCTGCAAAATTACAATGCGACCGGTGATATCCTTTATATTCCGAAAGAAGTTGTTTTGCCGAAGGCGTCCAGTGTGCGAGAGCTAAAACCTTCCCACGTTGTGACAATTTCGAACAAAGAAATCTTATTGGACAAGGACCCTGTGGCAACTTTCGACCAAGTTTTAGCGGCGGAAGACTGGAATATTCCTGGCTTAAAAGACCAATTGGTTCTAGCGTTGGCTAAATCGAAGGCAGAGCAGGACAGTAAGTTACAAAATAAAATCCGCGATGCTGTCGAGGCGACACGTGGTGGAGCTGAAGAAGATGCTAACGCTTGGAGCAAAGTGACTATCCAGGCCGATAAGGGTGTCGACTTCCTGACTGTCAAAAAAGTTCTTTTCACGGTGACTGAGGCGGGTGCGAGCGAAATTAATTTCGCGGTGACTAAAACACCTCAGGAATCGACTTCAAACTAAAATTCAGCTATTCTGCGTAAGTTCGGATGTATCATCAACTTACGCAGCCCACTCCGCCTAGGCACGGGGTACGGAAAAGCTAAACTATGGCCAAATTCAGGAACCTCATTTTCATCTTATTGCTCGGCTTTTTGTTCGTTGAGGTTCTCATCGTGTTTCCATCGCGTCTAGAGCATGAAGACGAAGCCGAAGTGCGCGCGCGGGTTGA
>CAMLMF010000140.1 GCA_946480995.1 uncultured Bdellovibrio sp.
CTTCCTTGGCTGGCGGATCCTTACGTGGCGCCGGTGGCGTATCTTTTTTAGGGGGCGTGTCCTTCTTAGGCTCTTCTTTTGGTGTTGGCGCGACCACCACTTTCGGTGCAATACCTAAAATCTTTTCGATATCTTGCGCAACACTGCCGATGTATTGACCGGGTTCACCGTCAACGCCGTCAGATCCACCTTCGAATTCAGCGTCTTCTTCTGAATCTGCTGTATTGTCTTTCACATCTGTTCCAGTCTTTTTACCAGAGTCTTTATCAGTATCTTTCGCAGAATCCTTTTTAGGCTCTGAGCTGTTCGCCTTGTCATCCTTTTGATGAGACTCGATCTGATGATGATAAGTAAGACCTTCGGTGTGAATGTAAATATCGATAAACGATGAAAAACAAGAATTGTCTTCGCTGAGGCAGGTGGCTTTTGCGGCAACACGCACTTTATCACCATTTGGCGCATCTCGACGCTGATCTTTCAAAATAACGTAACCGTCTTCTGACAAAACACCCGAAAGGTCGACGGAGCGTTTTTCAACACCACCCCGCTCAACAAGATACTCAATCTTGCCACGCAATCTCATAGATTTTGTTTGTGGATCATAGTTAACACTCATGTCTTGAATGTTCGTGGCGCCACGTGCGATACGATAACCACTTTCTTCAACAATCACAGGTTTTGGGGATTCATAAGTGGTAACTGCTGGAACACCCTGTTCACGGGAATCTGGAGCACAGGCTGTTAGACCTAAAATCAAACTGCTACGAATAAGGGTGTACAAGAAACGTCTCATCACGAGACAGAAATGCACAAACTATGCTTCCTGAGAAGCAATACAATGGCTTCCCTTACGGTGTCGCTGTCGAAGTTTTAGCAAGGTATGACAATAATTGTTCCCGCAGCTGGCGATTATTCACCTCGTAAAGGTTGCCGTGCCCCCCACCGGGAACGACCCAATGCTCTTTCGGTTCGGCCGCTTCTTTGAACATCACTTCGGAGTTTTTTGGTTCCACAGCCTTGTCGTCATCACCATGAATAAACAACAAGGGGATCGGAGACAGGGACGCCAGGGATTTCGGCGCATATTTATCACTCATCAAGACATAAGCCAATGGCTGCAGGGGCCACGTAAACCAACGACGACTTAACACATGTCGCGCGATCCTTTGGTAAGAAGAAAAACTGCCTTCGATCACGATATTACGAATCGGCAGAGTCTGCTTCACTTCTTCCGCCGTTTTAAGAGCAACGATTCCGCCTAAGCTGTGACCGTAAAATATTAACGGCCGAGTGTCTTTTTTTAAGTGCAACCACTCTGCCGCGGCGATCCCCGCCTCCACACTGCCTTCGGGCGTGGGCGTTCCGGTTGAAATACCATAGCCTGGGTAATCAAAAATAAAATAGTTATAGCCTTGGCCTGGCAGCCAGTGAAACATCAGAAAGTGCGAGGTTAAGTTTTCCGCATTGCCGTGGAAAAATAAAAGAGTGCCTTTGCTAGGTTCTTTGGTTGTCGCGGGAAAATACCAGCCGTGAATAGTGTTGCCAGAGATCGTTTTTAAAAACACTTCTTCTTGTTGCATCTTGATTCGTGCCGGATCAAAAAGTTTTTCCTTCAAAGGGAAATAGAAAAAAGACTGGCAGCCAATAAGAGTAGCCAATGCAATGCATCCAAAAATCACTCTGTAAACTCGAGTGCGGAGCTTCGCTAGTTGGCATCCAGAGAAAAACTTTGTCATACTGGGATCATGAAACGATTTGAACATCAATGGCAAGACTTTAAGTGGATTGATTGCGAAGCACCGACACAAAGTGATTTGGCTGAGCTTGCCAATGAATTTCCGATTCCTTTGCAAACCTTGGCAAAGTGTTTAGATCCGGAAGTGCTCCCCCGCTCAGAAGTCTTGGAAGACGTTTTGTGTGTGGTCCTTCGTCACCATGACATCCAAGCAAAACCCACCGCAAAAACAATGCAGGAACTGACCACTAAGTTAGTCCTTTTTGTCGGACCGAACTTTATTCTTACAGTCCATCGCGCCAGTTTAGCGTGCATCAGCGAACGACGTGAAAAGGCCCCGGACGAAAAAGTATCCATCGCCGCTTTCGTTAAGAGTATGTTCTATCAAGCGATCATGAGTTTTGATAAACCACTTGAAGAGCTTGAAAATAAAACGCAAATAATTCAAGAGCGTGTCGTGTCCTTAAAACGACGCAATATCTTGCGCGAAGGCTATTTAATTAAAAGAAAGATTTCTTCTTTTCGCAAAGTCTTCAAGTTTACTTCGGACATGATCAACCGTTTGCCGACTGAAATTGAAATTGCCCCCCGTGACCTGGCACAAGTGCGCGAGCCATTAGACAAGCACATCTTTTATGCCGACGACGTGCAGGAAGAAATTTCAGGTCTGCTGAACTTGCATCTATCCTTGATGTCACAGAAAACCAACGAAGCTTCATATCGCACCAATGAAGTGATGCGTGTTTTAACTGTGTTTTCAATTTTCTTCTTACCGCTGAATTTTATTGCGGGCGTTTACGGGATGAACTTTGAAAACATGCCCGAGCTTAAAGCGCCCAATGGATATTATATGACCTTGGCGGTGATGGCCTTTGTTGTTGTCAGCATTACATACTGGATGTACAAAAAAGGCTGGCTTAAAAAAGAAGAGCTCTAAGTCAGAGCTCTGGCCTGAATAAAAGAATAATAAAACACAGCATTCGGATCACTGGCGACTTTTGCCATCTCTTGCTTCATGCCCGTCACGATATCTTCAGAGACATATTCAGCCTGCAGCAATTGTTCGCTGGCACTGAGAAGCAATTCCGTCCAGTACTCAATACAGTCCTTCCGCGCTTGCGGCACGCGGTTATCAAGGAACCAGGTTTTTACTTCTGTCTGCACATCGCGATAACCTAATTGCATCAGGAAATTTCCCAGTTTCGCGCCAACAAAGGGATCACCTTTTTGCTGCAACTGATATTCATTGAAAGCCATCCAGTACTTCCACACATTCGGGGAATAAGGATCCAAGAAAAAAGACGAGTTCATCACTTCAGTAACATACACCACGGAACCCGGGCGCAGCACACGGCGCACTTCCGATAACACACGAATGGGATCTGGGACATGTTCCAAAATCCAGCATAAGAAAGCCCCATCAAAAGAGTTCGCAGAAAACTCCATCGCGGTGGCATCCATTTCTTTAAGTTCATACCGATGGGTCGCCCAATTTAAATGCGAAAGTCTTGCGCGGGCGGCTTGCAACTGTTTGGTACTGCGATCAATGCCCGTCAGCTTAACATCTGGAAAGCGACGCAGGATGATTTCACTTTGCGCTCCGACACCACAGCCGACTTCTAAAAGATTTTCGACGCCATTTAAATTTATATTTTGATAAACGGTGTGCTCGCCGAAGCGAGCCTGTTTGCGCAAACGATCTTGTTCGTCTTTACTGAAACCGTGCAGATAGGGAAAATCGGCCGTGTTGGTCATCGTGGACTCCTTGGGCTTAAGAAGTCCTACTATACTAGTAATAATTAAATAACTGCAGTCCCGTTTCCTCTAAAAATCTTTCGTTGCGATACAGTGCGCGAACGCCCCATTTTTTCGAAAAGCTCCACTGTGCTTCGACTTGAGTGCGCAGATAATCTTTCCGATCCCATGACGCTGAGTCACGGCGATGAAATGCACTGCTCTGTAAGGCCCATGCAGAATTCAAACGATAGTAAAGCTCGACCAAAGGCCCAGCTCCGACATACAACTTGTTATCGGGCAAGTGCGGTGCGTAGTGAACATCACCGACAATTTGTGTTGTGACATCAAATGAACCTTGTTGCCATGTCCACCCGTAACCCAAACGAATAATTCCTTCGTGCGTGGGCAAGAAGTTTTCATTGCGGGCACGCTCTACACCTAGTTTAAATCTCCAAGATCTTTCCGGGATCCATGGGGTCCACGGGTTGGCAGAAACCAACTCGAACGCCGCGAAGTTTTCCAGTTCGAACTTTTTTTCCTGCTTGTCTAGTGGATTTGGACCATAGGAAAAACCCAAATCAAAAAATGTGATTTGTGAATACGACGGATAACCCCAGCCCGGATCTAAACGATCATGCAAAGCAAAACGATGGGTTAATAACGTAAAATCTTGGTCGACCGTATTGTGTAAGTAACCTACTCCCCAACGACCCGCCAGATGGGCCAGATGAGGACGCTCTTCCGGTGGAGGATCCAGCGTGATCGTTTCAGCGTCTCTGTCGATCTGACTGCGCTTAGCGAGGACTTTCATTTTTAATTGAAACTCTCTGCCCGCTTCTTGCACTTCGGCTGAATAACGAAAGTCGATATAGTCGATAAAGGCATCAAGGATGCGGGCTTTTGAAACTTCGCTGGCTTTGTTGAAATTGTCCGTGAAAGTCAGCTCGTCACTTTCGCTGAAATGATCTGCGAGGAATTTTAACTCTTTCGTTTCTTCAGCCGTTAATTGTTTTTGACGTTCAAAGAAAATACGACGGATCGAGGGACGGTACTTATAACTTTTTACAAGATCCGTGTCGTTCCATAGGACGCGCACAGTGTCGGCAGGAATTACGTACTGGTCAATTTTGGACAGAATATCGACGTTGGCATCCGCGGCTTCCAAGATCGAAAGCATGTGGTAAGAACAGTTTTCAGTCAGATACCAATAATCAATTTGGGTCGGACCAAGTTCCCACACATGAGCAATCAACATATCAACAGCCGCAGGACTGAACTTTAATTCGTACTCCCACAGATCCCGAGATTCAGCGTTGTTGTATTCGCGCACTTTGTAATAATAGGGAATCGAACGGAACTGTCCCGGGAACAAACCGAACAAGCCTTTAAAACCGTACAAGAAGGCATTGTTGGTGTCCGCTTCTGCGGCGTAATTTAAACCATAATCCAAAAGTTCATGGCGTTGTCCGTCCTTACTAGAAGCTTTATTAATCCGCACAAACGTGTGCCCGAACGAAGACGACGGGTTATTTAAGTAATAGCTTGAAAACACCAAAGAGACGGATTCACCCTGCAAGCCCTTATGAAAAGCTTCAAAGCGGTCGCACTTAACATCCAACCACGGGATTGCCGTGTCCTTTAGTTTTTCTTTGATCCACTTATAGCGCGCAGGAAAGCGGCATTGCGGATGATCGTTGGGATCTTTGCCGATGGGCTCAAAAAAGGCATTTATGCTGGCAAGCAATTCCGCCTGCGGATCTTTTTTTCCGTTCTCGGCCAGGAAAAAATTTTTACTGTCGATTTGGCTTTCGCGAATTCTAAAAAAATCAGTTTCAAAATGCAGAAGCTTAAGCCACTGACGCTCTTGCCATAATTTTTTAGCTTCGGCTGCCATAACGGCTTGGCCTCGGCCACTGGGTGTGCCCGTAGAGGCTTGAATAGAAAAAGATAAGAAAACAACGGAAGAAACAAACAAAGATCTTAACATGCAGATATCTTTGAGTGTCTAAAGGCAACAATCAATACAAAATAAAAACGCAGCGATTTTGTCGCTGCGTTTCGTGCTTCCTATGCAGGAAACTATTAAAAACTAAGCACCACAAACGTTGTTTTTAGCAACAACTTGGTTGATGTTCGCTTCGATAGCTGCAGGTTGCATGTTTGTTTCTACGAAGATTTGGTTGTAGTTCTTTTTCATAACAGAACCCATTGCTTGAGAGTTGCAACCCATTAGGTTTGCAAGACCCGCCAAAGTTTCACCTTGTCCACGAGCTGCGTCGTTAGCCAAAGCAACTTTGTTCACTTCGATAAATGCAGGAACTTCTTTACCAGATTTGAAGATACCATCTTGTTGGCAGTTCAAAGTACCAGTTGTGATACCGAAAGTTTGGTTACCAGATGTACCATTTGTTGTTGCAGCTAGGATTTGGTTGCCATCAGAACCCATTACGATTGAACCCAATCCGCAACCTGCTTGACCATAACCTTGTCCAGAAGCTTGAGCCAAAAGACCTTTCTTTTGCGCGTGAGCTACACCAGATACCAACAATGCTACTACTACGATTTTCGCCAATTTCACAAAAAACCTCCGTGTGTGATTTGGTTAAACATGCAAAATTGTCGAACGACTCGGAAAAGGAATCAAACAAAATATATACTAGATGAAAGCTTCCTAGCAGATTCGCATGCAGAGCTAGACCTACGTAGCAACACAGTGCATCCGAAAAGGATACGGCGTACCTCTTAGAAGGCGTCCCAACGAATGGCGGCTTTGGGGAACTCGATCCAGTCTTCGTTTTTTGGAAAGCCTTCGGGGCGAGATTCTGTTTGCGCTTTGAATTTTAAAAATGCTGTTAAGGCACACATGAAGGATTCAAAGGCATGACTATTTTCAATCATCAGCTTGACGTCTTGATCATAGACGAAAGCCACGTTGTGAGTGCTCAGCGCCTGCAGGATTTCGCGACGACTTTCATCGCCACCGATCGAGTGCTTATGAAAACGCAAATGGCTTTTCATCACGTTTAAAGCACGCCCTACGCGCCACACTGACAATTTCGGATAGACTTCGATACATGGAATGTCTAAGCGACGCTGAATGTACATAGCACGTGCTAAGAGAGGCGCAACATTCGCTCCCATGGCGTGTTGCATGTTGAAGGGTTCTTCCAATTCCGTGGAAACATACATTTCCACACAGCGCTGGGTGTAAGGGGTAAAAAGCTTGCGCGGTTTTTTCTTTTTGTGCAGCTTGCGCGTGTATTCCCACATCCATTGCACATG
>CAMLMF010000141.1 GCA_946480995.1 uncultured Bdellovibrio sp.
TACGGCAGCCGCAATCGCACCCATCAGGGTAATACCAATTTGAATAACCGAAAGAGTCCGCTCGGGATTTTCTTTCAAGCGCAAAAGAGTGCGCGCTTTCTTATTGGTCGGAGCTAAACGTTTGAGCTGTTGGCGGCTGACGGTGACAAAAGCCATTTCCGAGCCAGACAAGAGCATATTGATAAAGAGACACACCAAGACGACTAACAATTCTGTCATGGGCGCTCGCTTCTATTCGATTTCGGGTAAGGGTCAGGGTCCATAAGCGATAACATAACAAATCAGATTCGAAAATGCATAGGATCCGTGCGTTTTTTGCAATATCGCATCGGGTCATTTGAGATAGAGGACATTTCTTTTGATTTTCAGAACATCTATCGGCAAAACGGGGCCTCGTTCAACCGTATATGAGGTCAATATGGGGCCTTGTTTCTACCTAGCGCCGTAAATGCTAGTCTATGGAGTTTTTATGAAGCAGTTTGCAGTTATTTTCGCACTTCTTTTATCTTGTTCCTCTGTCTTTGCAGGATGGGCTGAAGACTTTGAAATTCTTAAAGGCGTTCCACGCAGTTATGAAGACTCGGGATCTATCTGTGAAGAGGTCGCACGTATCGAAGTGGCTCGCGAATTCCCAGCGCCTCAGTATGACGTTCTAGTGGGCATTGCCTACAGTGATGGTTCACGTGTGGTTGGTGAGTTGGATCTAGTGATCGTCGACAACAATCTGCAAAAAGTAATTCAAGTTGGCGAAGTTAAATGCTGGAAAGACGTGCGTGGCGGTTTAACAAAAGCTAAAGAGCAAAGAAGCCGTTATCTTAAGTTTAAAAACGCAAACAAAGTTGTTAGCTACGTTTCAACGTCAACAAAACAAACTTACTCTCCCGAATTTTTCGCCCACGTGAAAGAATTTTTCTCGATGGCGCAAAAAGGTTCGACGAACGAAGGTTTTGACCGCGAGTTGACTTACACTCTTAAAGAAATGCACGATCGTCGCTATGAAATGATTCGTTGTCAGAATCAAGGACAGTGCGCTCGTCCTTAGGAAGTTATATTTGCGGAAGGACTTGGGGCCTTCCGCATTTCTGCGTGAAAGCCCCGGCGTTCGCGTTCCTAAGTTGACTTAGATAGAACGCAAAATAAAATTAAATGATCTTAGCATTGAACTAAACGCCTGGCGTTTGTTGATGAAGCCCGTATAGGTAAAGTGTTTTACCAACGGCAAATCCAGTTCCTCTTCGCTGTGGCCTGTGTAAATAACCACAGGAATGGGGCGGCGAATTTTGTGCACTTTTCTTTCCGATAGCAATCGATCCATCAGCATCAACGTGTCGCGTCCGCCCATTTGTGGCATCTGCCAATCTAAAACGATCAAATCAAAGGGTTTATTCACCAAAAGAGGAATGGCGTCCTGACCATCAAAGGCCATTGTGACTTCACATTTGTAGTGGTCCAAAATGTGCGACATCAGTTTCACGGAATCTAAACTGTCATCAATGACTAAAACGCGCGCCGAGTGCTGTTTTTCAAGATTAGTCATGTTGGTTTCTGTAACCATAAAAGCTCCCTTTTTAGATACTCATCCATTTCAACTGATGTAGATGTGAGAATCTTTAAAAAGAGCAAGAATGAAGGTATTTTAATGCAAAGTCTGTGTTTACACAAAAAGAGCTCGCGTATTATGCGAGCTCTTTACGAGTTTGTTCAGTGACAATGGTTTCGCGTACGATAACCACTTTGATTTGGCCGGGATAATTGCACTCTTCTTCAATGCGGCCGGCGATCTTTTTAGAAAGCTCTAAGGCCTGCGTGTCGTCAACTTTTTTACCATTCACTAAGACGCGGCACTCGCGACCACCACTTAATACAAAGCAATCTGTGACGCCAGGGAAGCTGCGCGCGATATCTTGAAGTTCTGAAACCTTTTGATTGTAAGACTCAATCGTTGAACGACGCGCACCAGGTCTTGCACCAGAAATGGCGTCAGCTGCAATAACTAAGAAAGCATGATCACTTGCAGGTTGTTCGTCAAAGTGATGGGCTTTGACGGCGTGAACGACGTCCGCCGCTTCGCCACGGGCTGCAATAAAGTCCGCACCGATCACCGCATGTCCGCCTTCCATAACGTGGTCCATAGACTTACCAATGTCATGCAACATGCCGACACGGCGAGCTTTCTTGATGTCCACCTTAAGCTCTGCAGCCATTAAGCCGGCAAGCCAGCCCACTTCGCCACAATGGAAATACTGATTCTGTGTAAAAGAATAACGATAGCGCAAAGAACCCATCATCTGACGGACTTCGGCATTTAAACCTTCCAGTTTCAGCTCTTTGGCTAAAGCATCCCCATCGTGTTTGATATTTTTAAAGAGTTCTTTTTTCTGATTTTCTGCAATCTTGCGAATGAAGTCAGGATTGATATTTTTCTTCTCTTTAAAAATTCTTTCCAGGGTTCGGCGAGTCAGTTCGCGGCGAACGGGGTCAAAGCCCGCAACGCCGACCATGTCCATGCCATCTTCGACAATGATGTCGCAACCGCAGGCGTCTTGCAGCGCCTTGATGTTGTTGCCATTGGGATCGCAGAACAGTTTACGGATGTGATTGTCGGGGAAGTTCACCGCGCCGATACCACGTTCCGCGCAATACGGACGAGCAAAACGATCAATAACCAACGCGAGGATTTTTTTCGCACGCAGTTCGGCGTGTTCTTTATAGTCCTCTTCGGTTTCCTGAATCAGGCGGGCTGCTCGACGGCGTGCATCCTCTTCCATTTGTGTTTTTAGTTGATTCTTAAAATCGTCTGAAGAAGTGCCAAGACGCTCTGTTAATTTTTTAACCAGCTCTTGATTGTTACTTTTTTGCGCTTCTTTGATTTTATTTAATTCTGCTTCTTGGCCACGCAAGGCTTGCTCTTGTTTTTTAATATCAAGGTCGCGCTCTTGCAGTTTCTTTTTTTCTTCGTGCACAATAGAATCGGCTTTGGATTTTTTTTCGTTGGCCAGATCTTGCAGTTCCTCAATGCGTCCTTCAACCTTCAGCATTTCGGTTTCAACTTTGGTCCACATTTCCATTTCAATTTCTTGAACGCGCTCTTTTTCCTCAAGGCTGCGTAATTCGGCAGCTTCTTTTGCTTCATCAACAATTTCTTGCGCTTCTTCGCGTGCATGACGCAAAGTGCGTGCGTTCAGAAATTTATGCAGGGCTAAGCCCGCGCCGCATCCGGCGATCAGAGCCACAAGGGCTATAGCAATCATTGCAATCATAAATTCTCCTCAGGTAACCTCGATAGACACCTTTCAGTGTACTCTTGCTGCGGATGCAACGCAAATGATCCCGACTGTGAGCTTCGCTTTACTTCTGGCGTTATGAAACGTAGCATAGACCCATATACCGCGTAAAAGTGAGGTCAGGTATGGGGCAAGTACAGTGTCAGACAAAATGGCTAGGTGGTTTGGGCTTTGAGGCCCAGGTGCGTGATCATAAATTCATCATGGATTCAAAACCTGAGGCGGGTGGTAAGAACTTGGGCCCCACGCCGAAGGAACTGCTCCTGACAAGTATTTGCGGCTGTTCCGGCATGGACGTCGCGTCTATTTTAGCAAAAATGCGTTTGAATATTGTCTCATGCGAGGTGAATGCGCAGACAGAAACAACCGCAGGTTATCCGTCAATTTTTGCTACGGTGCATTTGCAATTTGTGGTCGAAAGTCCCGACGCAAAACCAGAGCAAGTTATTAAAGCGGCAACACTTTCAATGACTAAGTATTGTGGCGTCAGCGCGATGGTCGTGAAGGCATCGCCGATTCACTATTCGGTCTTTTTGAATGGCGCGAACGTCTTTAGTGGCGAGTCTAACTTCGAAGGAACGGCGGAGTGATTTCAATTCAGATTCCTTTTGCCGAAATGGATTTTACCTACGCGCGCTCCCGCGGGCCGGGTGGGCAGAACGTCAATCGCACGAACTCGGCGGCGATTTTGCGTTGGAATTTGTGGGCGTCACACGCACTGAACGCGGACACTAAAGAGCGTTTGGCCATCAAGTTGCAAAGCAAGCTGACTGTGGACGGTGATCTGATCATTCGCAGTGAAGTGCACCGTGACCAAGATCAGAACCGTTCAGAGTGTATTCGTAAGTTGCACGAAACTTTGCAAAAAGCGTTGTTCGTACCAAAGAAGCGTGTAGCAACCAAGCCCACACGCAGTTCGCAACGTAAAAGAGTCGATGAAAAAAAACGCAACTCTGAAGTGAAATCGTTGCGCCAAAAGATCCGCGATTAAATTACGGGCTCGCCAAGCGGGGCCGCGTCCATGGCAACGGGTTTAGCGCCTTCGGTTGCATAAATTTTGCGGGACATGTAAATCGCCACAAAGGTGAACAAGATGGCAACATAGCCAACCACATTATAGTTCTCCAAACGTCCTGAACCATCTGTCGTGATAATTATACCAGCCAAGTAACTTGAAACCGCCGCGGCCATCTGTTGCACGCAACTGACAATGCTCATAAAACTGCCGCGATTTTGCGGAGCCGCTGTTCCGGAAACTAAAGCTGTCGCCGGGATCATTCGACCACTCGATGAGACAAAGAAAAAAGCACAAATAGCGAGAATCGCCCATAGAGGCGTAAGTTGCATATGGGTGATGATCCAGTAAGGCAAAATTGTAATCAGCGCACCCCACAAGAACACTTTATGTTTTCCGAAGCGATCCGCCAGGCGGCCAATAAAAGGCGAACTAAAAATCGTGCACAAACCACCAGCCATATACATCAACGGCAATTGCGCTTCGGTCATGCCCGCATTAGCGACCAATGAAGGAGAAAGAAACGGAATAATCGCAAAGTGGCCGAACATCACCGCAGCAATAAAGAACAAAGCGCGACGTTGATTTTGATCACGCAAAATGCGCGTTAATACGCGATGAGGCGGCTCTTTCGGGCGTTTTTCCTGCAAGTGCGAGCGCATTGCCGGCACATAGATCCAGATGACTCCGCACAAAAGCAAAGACACGATGCCTAAGAATAAAAACGGCGCATGCCAAGAATAAGCGTTGGCTAAAAATAAACTAAACGGAACACCTAAGATGGACGCCATTGAAAAAGACGTCATCACCACGCCCATAGCGCTGCCGCGACGTTCGTAAGAAATCGCGTCGCTGACAATGGATAAAACTAACGAACTCAATACCCCACCGAAAATACCAGTAAGTCCGCGCGCGAATAACAACAGTTCGTATGTTGGCGCCAAAGCACAAGCGATGGTGCCCAAGGCGAAGCCAATAAAGAAAAACAGTAAGCTCATCTTGCGATCAAACTTATCTATAAAAAACGAAGCCATAAAACCACTGATGCCGGCGCTGAATGTGTACGATGACACAAGGAGTCCGAACTGGTGGGGGCCAATAGCAAACATGCGCATCAACTGCGGCCCCAGTGGCATCATAATCATAAAGTCGACAATCGAGCTAAATTGAATAGAGGCCAGAATCGCGAGAAGGATTTTTTCTTGTTTTGAAAACACGGCGGGGGTCCTTTTTGTTGACGTGTCTTAAACTAACCGATAATTGATTTCTATGGCAACAATTTGGAAGTTTACGAAGTTTGTTCTTGTTCTCGCTATCATTGCATTATCACTATGGGCAGTCCTAGCGAATTATAGTGTTATTTTCTCAAAAACCGTGATTGGCGAAATTACGGGGGTCGAAAGAGTTGAGATTCCCGTCGCGTTGATGGCGAGTGGTGGAAACGACATCACCTCTAAAGTGTTTTCGTTCGCTATCGGCATTAAAGATTTAAAGACCGGAGAGATCTTCACGGCATCTTCAGAAGATCGTCAGTGGGCGGTCGCTGATAAAGGCAAATGTGCCGAAGCCGTTTTCTTGCCTTACCCACCTTGGGAGTTCACGAAAAAGGACACGTTCTTCGGAGCTCGCTTGGTGCGCTTGTTTGAGTGCGCTAAGTAGTCCCGCGCGATGTTAGAGCTTCTGCTTCTGACAACAGCGATAGCAGCAGGGTTCCTCGGGGCCTTGCTGGGTTTGGGCGGTGGTATCATCATCGTCCCTGTTTTAACTCTTTTTTATCACGTCGATATTCGCTATGCGATTGCGGCAAGTCTGATTTCTATTGTCGCAACTTCTTCCGGAGCTGCTGCAAGTTACCTTAAAGATTCTTTAACCAATTTGCGTCTGGCAGTTTTTCTTGAGATTGGCACTGTGAGTGGTGCGGTCTTAGGATTTGTTTTAGCCAGTTATTTGCAAGCAAAAGCTTTGTTTTTACTTTTTGGTTTTTTCTTACTTTTTTCGGGCGCAATGATGCTGCGAAAAAGGGTCGAGCATTTGGCCGAAACAAGCCACCCTTGGGCGGAAGCTTTAAAGCTTTCAGGTTCGTATCCCGAGCGGGATGGACAGATTGTTAACTACAAAGTGCAGAATGTTCCCTTGGGGCTGTTCGCTATGTTTTGTGCCGGCATCCTTTCCGCCTTGTTGGGGATAGGCAGCGGGATTTTTAAAGTCCTTGCCATGGATGGGGCGATGAAGATTCCTATTAAAGCTTCATCTGCGACCTCAAATTTTATGATCGGTGTGACCGCGGCAGCCAGTGCGGGCGCGTATTTGTTACGCGGCGATGTGGTCCCCCAGATCGCAGCTCCAGTGGCTTTAGGAATTATTGTGGGCTCTTATTTGGGTGCGAAGGCCATGGTGCGCATGCCAGCCTTGCGCATTCGTCAGATCTTTGTGGTGGT